>JACQOS010000101.1 GCA_016202425.1 Chloroflexota bacterium | reverse complement strand
TCTCCCCTTCGTGGGAAGGGGAGAGGGAGAAAAGAGAAGGGCTAGGAGGGTGCTGAAAAAAGGGGAGTCCAGAGGGGCGAAGCCCCTTTGACGGGGGTCTGGGGGTGTCCCCCAGATACAACTTCTTCCCCCTTCCTGGCCAGGAAGGGGGACAGGATACAATCGACGCCAATGAAGATCCCTTCACTCTGGCGATAGTGCTTACTGCCCGCGTAGTAGCCAAGAAGAGATAGCCTAAAGGTGGTGCGATAGCCTGTGGCTCGACACCCTTCCGCTTCACCCTTGAGCGGGAACTGATGAGGCGGTAGGAGGATGCAACGCTGCCAGACGGCCTCCATAGGCAGCCTCAGCGGTCTCAAATCTGCTGGGGCCTGTTTTTGTGGGATGAACGTTGCAGCATGTACAAGGAAGGTTGCAGAGCAAAGCCCACTGCACCTGTGGGTGCCTGCAATGATGTGAGCTCCACGTGGTTGGCCTTCACTGCGGACACAGCTTGCGCCTTCCAGGCACGACGTGCCGCAGCAGCGAGATCGCGATCTCTTCCTGGATACTGTCCCGGGCCTTACCCCAGCCACTCAGCGCGTCTCGCACCTTGGGCACCCATTCCTGAGCAGTCACCTCCCTGAGCAGACGTTTATGCTGCTGCTTCAGCGAGTCGAGGCGCTGTGAACCATCGGGGAGAGGCATGGAAAGGCGGTATGTGCCCCAGAGCAGGTTCTGTCCCTTTTCTGTCTTCTCTGCCGGATATGGTATATCCGTCAGGGAAACGCTCCTGGCAACCGCTGTAACCGCAAACCAGAGGCTCTCGACGAATCCCTTCCCGTAGGCGCAGGCCGATGGGGGCAGGGCATTATCAACCCTCTTCCTCAGTTCGGACTTCATCTTTGGGGCAATGTCCTCCAGCAACTGACTTGCCCGGTTTTCCCAGTCACGCCAGGCCTGCCCCAGGGGTGACTTTGGCATATGCTCTCTCAGCCCATCCACAAGCATCTGAGTGCGCCTGTCCCGGAGAGGCAAGAGATCCTTCTTGTAGGACTAAACCGCGTCAAGGGGATAGCGATGCCGAGAGGGGAAAGAGGTCATTAGTTGAGGACCGGAAGTGGTTGCAGGCCCTGGCCGCCGTGGGGGACGAAGGGCCGGAACGGCTGGAGGAGGGCATTCCCGAGGGCCTCTTCGGCCACATCGTGGGCCACGATGACGTGAAGCACTGGGTCCACAAGAGCCTGGCCTCCCCCAGCCAGTGCACATCCTGCTGGTGGGGCCCTCCCGCCACGGCCAAGAGCATGTTCCTGCAAGCCCTGGGGAGCCCTGCCGGGGAGCCAGTACGCCCTGGGCTGGTCCAGTAGCCGCGCGGGCATCGCCGACTTCCTGCTCAACTTCCGGCCCCGCTACCTGGTCATCGACGAGTTGGACAAGATGAAGGCCGAGGACTTCTCGGTGCTCCTGTCCCTGATCTGTCCAGCGACCCGGGCCACAACGTGGCGGACCTGTGGGTTGGCGGAGAGAAGGCGGAAGAGCTTCTCTCTTTGCGCTACCTCATTCATGGCTTTCCTTTCTCAATAGCGGGGACGGTCGGGGGAATGAAGGGGGCGGGCCGCCGCTGGGAACGACGGCGGCCTCTGCCTGAACCCGCACCGACCCCACCAGGATTGTATCCCAGTCCGGGGGTCTTAGCTCAGGTCAAGCCGTGGCTGGTACATCCTCCACCTCCTTGATGGTGATGGTGGTCTTCTGTGGCTGGGGCTCCCAGGATACGGCCGGAAGGGAACGGTGATTGTCGTGTGTGACCCTCCACGGGAGAGAGGGGCATCCCGATGTGTGCCCGGAGACGTTCCCGTACGCGGTGGTGAGGGTTCGTTGCTAGTGTCAAACTAGCGTAGCTCAGGTTTCACATAAGGTGGTTATGTGAAACCTGAGGAGAGCTTGTCCCGCAGAGCCGTGGCCGTGCTCTCTGCCAGTGGTGTGTGGCCCTGCCGTCTCGGCCAGCCTTGGCCCATTCACGTCCGCCGCCCGCTGGGGGCTCCCCCAAGTGGCCACTTGGCCGGCTAGTACTTAGTTAGATAAATCCGAGTAACGATGCTTGAGTTGTCCAGGATGCACGACGCTCTTAGTCCATTCGAAAGGGATGGGGTTGTGGTTGCGCGCTTGGGTGAAGGCATCAATGGCGCGGCAGACGTCTTGGACCGAGTTGGCGTTCAGCCCACGGAGGGCGCTCCGGGTCAGGATGCTTTCACCAGACCTCTATCTGGTTAAGCCACGAGGCGTGGGTTGGAGTGTAGTGAAAGTGGAGGTGGGGATGGAGGGCCATCCACCGGTCATGCTTGGGCTTATGGGTGCTGAGATTATCGAGGATGACGTGCAGCTCCTGGTCGGGATACTGGGCCACCAGGCGGTTCATGAAGTCCAGGAACTCCTTCCGGCGCCGACGTCGGTAGTGGCCGACCGTGACGGTCCCTTTGGCCACTTCCAGGGCGGCGAAGAGGGTGGTGGTGCCGTGCCACTTGTATTCGTGGTTGAACCCCCGCAGCGCTTGACCGTTGGGAAGCCGCAGCCACCCCTGGGCCCGCTCCAGGGCCTGGATGGCGGGCTTCTCATCCACGCTCAGCACCACCGCGTTTTCCGGCGGGTCCAAGTAGAGGGCCACCACATCGGCCGCTTTTTGGACGAACTCGGGGTCCGTGCTCACGCACCAACTCCGGCGGCGCTGCAAATGGACCCCGTGCTTCCTCAGCACCTGCCAGACATGGTGGACGGGAACGTCTCCCAACGCCTGGGCCATCAGGCGGCCCGTCCAAATGCTGTACCCCGCAGGCGGCGGTTCGTCCAGCTTCCAGAGGATGCGCCGCTCGGTGCCTTCGTCGTAGGTGACCGGCTTGCCCGGCCTCGGGGCATCAGCCAGCCCAGCCAGGCGGTCTTTGGCAAAGCGGGTGCGCCACGTACTGACGGTGGCACGGCGCACGCGCAAGCGGGAGGCGATCTCCTTCGTCGTCTTCCCGCTGGCTGCTTCCAGGACCATGTGGGCCCGCTGTGCTCTGTGCTGCTCCGTCGTCGTCCTCCGCACCCAGGTCTCCAAGGTACTCCGCTCCTCCTCGGTCAGATGGATGCGCGTTGCTACTCCAGCCATGGCCTGAGTGTACATCAGAAGGCTTTTGTTGTAAGTAGGTACTAGTTCCAACGTGCCTTGTCCCATCCCCATGGGGCCTGGCCACTGCGCCATAGCTTGAGCAAATTGTGGGTCATCCCCACCAGTGACCACTCACTCTGGGCAGCCCCAAGCCCCCGTCTCATAAACCGCCGGAACCCTTGCCCTTCCTTGACCTGACCCAGCACCGGCTCCACCAGCACACCCCGTATCTTGTACAGGGCTCGGCCCCGCTTGGTCAGCAGCTTGCGCTCCATCCTGTCCCTCAGGCTCAGCCCTCTTGGAATACGGCCTCGGGGACAACCTTTCTCCCGTAGCAACTTCCGTTGCTTCCAGTCCTTGGTGGTGGCAATGAGAAGCTCAGGCATCTGTGGAGTGGAGCACGCCTTGACGTTGGCCTCACTCCAGTAGCCCGCATCCGCCAGGGCCACTTTGGGTCCATCTTCCATGCCCGCTGTTTTCAGGATGTGCTCCATGGTCTGGAGCATGGGCTCCAGTTGTTGCACATCGTTGGCCTCCTGGGTCACCCCAATGGCTACGATGACCTGGTCCTCACTCACCATCGCCTGGACGTTGTAGCCCTGCACGTACCCTTGCCTGGTCTTCATGATGCGACTGTCTGGGTCGGTGGTATTGGCCTTGGCCTCTGCCGAAGGGGTTGTTGCCACCCTCTGGGACTTCCTGACCCGCTTCTTCTTCCCGGTGGCCACCTCCTCTGCCTGCCGTTGCATAAGGTGCTCGTGGGCAGCCTGAGCCACTTCCTCAGCTTCCCGCTCCAGACGTTCCTTGGCTTCTTTCAACCGCTTCAGCCGCTCCGCCCGCCTACTGAGCCCTTCCGGTAGCTCGTACCCTCGCCGGTCCATACCGTAGCGAGCATCCTCTTCGGCGTCCACGGCCTTCGCCTCGGCCAGCATCCGCCGTACCTCTTCCTCAATGGCCTCGTGGTTCCGGTTGGCGGCCAGAGCTGCACTCGCCGCCACCTTCGTCCCATCCAGGGCTACGACGCCCAGCTTCACCAGGCCCGCCTCCCGGCACAGCCGCAGCACCTCTACGAAGAGCTTCTCCAGCGCCTCCTCGTGCTCCGCACGGAACCGGCAGATGGTCCGGAAGTCCGGTTGCTGGTTGGCCGCCACTACCCGGAACCCCACATCTTCCTCCAGACCACGGGCCATGCGCCGGGAACTGCGCAAGCCTAGGCAGTAACCATAGAGCAACACCCCCAACCATTACTTTCGGGTCGTAGGCGGCAGCACCCCAGCCATCATTCCGGTATGCCGCATAGAACTCCCTGAGATCCATCTCCTCTACAGCATCCACTATGAACCAGGCCAGATGACCCTCGCTCAACCATTCCCGCATGGACGGCGGCATCAGGTATCCCTGCTCTCGCTCCCAGCCCAGCAGATTGTATGCCATGAAACCCACATCTACGTCTGTTTCCCAGAGCTTACTGCTTTACCTGCCCACCGGACAGGGGGTCTATGGGACAGACTGTGAGACCACTTCTAATCCGGTCCGTCCTTATGCACGCGTGTCCCGGAGCCCCGCTACCATGGCGCGCCAGAACTCGTCCTGGACTCCTGGTCTGAAGTCCTGGTAAAGGATCACCCGGTCCACCAGGCCGCTGTACTTCGCCGCCAGTGCGGGCCCAAGCTCGTCCCAGACACCGCTGACAGCCACCTCACGCTCCATCTCGTCCGGGATGAAATCAACCATGGCGTTCCACTGGTGCTTGCGCGCCATGCGGGTGAGGCGGAGGTGATGGTCTGGGCAGAGACCGAGGGAGAGCCTGGGCGCATCGCCTTCAACCACAAGTACCTGGCGGAGTACCTGAAGGGCAAGGAGAGGCCGGTGACCATCCAGACCAGCAGTCCGTCCAGCCCAGGCGTCTTCACCTCTACGGACCCGACCGTGGTGGTGATGATGATGCCCATGTTCGTTCAGTGGGACGACGGGACTGTCCAGAAGGAAACCGTTGCTGAGGAGGCGCCTGCTAACCGGCAGGAGGAGTCCCAGCCTGTAGAAGAGGAGGCGAAGGCTCCCGAAGCCGCGGAACAGGTCCCCGAGCCCGAGGATCCACCGAAGCCGAAGGGCCGACGGGGGCGGAAGCGCAGCCAATAGGGTGTGAAGGGGGCGAGGATTCAAATCCTCGCCCCCACGGATTCCAGTTGGGTCAAGTCCCAAAGCCCCTGTGATTCCCTGGCGTAAGCCCTTCTGGCTGAGCCCCTGCTTCATGCCTATCGGCTCCTTCTGTCCTTCCATCTGCCACAAAGTTTGCCCTTTACGTTGCTTGACGGGCAGCCATTTCACGGGAGTATGAAGTTCGCATGAGCGAACACCTCCCAGAGTACGTTTCTACAGCGGTCGCAGCCCGGATGTTGGGCATTAGTCAAGAGGCGGTGTCGCGGAATGTGCGCCAGGGGCGCATTCGGGCGATTCAGGTGGGCCGAACATGGGCCATCCCTAGGGACGCCCTCTTGGAGTTCGCCAAGACCTATCAGAAGGGACCGGGGCGTCGCAAGCCCAAGGCCCAGGAAGGGAGGAAGGCATGACACAGGCAGCGCTATATGAGCAGGTATCTACCGATGCCCAGGCTGAGCGGTACGGCCTGGCAGCTCAGGACTGGGGACTGAGGAAGCGAGCGCAAGAACGCGGATATGGCCTCGCCACAGACGGCGGGAGAGATGCTTTTGTGGACGATGGCTACTCGGGAGGCGACCTGAATCGTCCTGCCCTGAGTCGGTTGCGCCAGGCCGTTAGAGAAGGCCAAGTGGACGTGGTTTTATGCTATGACCCCGACCGCCTCTCTCGCAACCTCTCCGACCTCCTGCTACTCACCGACGAGGTAGAGCGGGCCTGGGTGCGGCTGGAGTTCATTACCCAGGAGACGGACGCTTCGCCTGAGGGGCGGATGTTCTTCGCCATGCGGGGGGCCGTAGCGGAATATGAGCGGGGGAAGATTCGGGAGCGCACCATCCGTGGGAGGCTCCAGAAGGCGAGGGAAGGTGATTAGCAGCACCGCCGCCCCCTATGGCTATCGTTACGACCCCAAGAGCTCGCTCCTGGTCATCGATGAAGAAGAGGCAAAGGTAGTGCGGTTGGTCTTCTACCTTTACGCCCAGGAAAGGCTCTCATTGATCAAATTGGTGGACCGGCTCAATCGACTGAGCATACCCAAGCCTTCCAACGGGCGGCGGTGGCACATAAGCTTCGTGGCGGGGATGCTCGGCAACGAGACCTACACTGGCACCCTCTGGCAGAACCGGTGGCACCGCGAGATGGTGGTGGACAAGCCGGGGCAGAGGCCCAAGCGTCGTATATATGAGCGACCGAAGGAGGAGCAGATATCCACTGCCGTTCCCGCCATCATCCCCGAGGAGACCTTCAACGTCGTGCGGAGGCGGTTGGCGGAAAACAAGCGCTGGGCTGGTCGTAACACCAAGCGGGAGTATCTACTCTCCGGGCTGCTAAAGCATGCCTGCGGGAGTGCCATGGGGGCTCGCACAAGCCACGGGACGCCTTACTACTACTGTCTCAAGAGCAACCATTTCAAGGCCCCCATCGACGAGCGGGGGGAACCCCAGCCATGCCCCGGCACCTGGGTCAGTGGCCGCGCAGTGGAGGCGGCGGTCTGGGATACCGTCACCGGTCTCTTGCGACATCCTGACCTCCTCCTGCAAGAGTTGGAGCGCCTCACCCAACCCGACTCGACCACCAGGGAAGCTCTGGAAGAGGAACTGACCCAGGTCAGAAAACGGCTGGAGAAGTTGCCCAAGGAAGAGAGGCGGTTGGTGGAAGGCTACCGCAAGGGCCTCTACGCCGATTTCATGATGCGGGAGGAGATGGATCGAGTGCGCAGTGAGCAGACCAGCGCCGAGGAGCGCCGCCGGGAACTGGAGCGCCAGCTAGCCCACCTGGACAAGGCCCTGAGCTATCAGGGGCAGGTAGAGGCGTTGGCCGAGAGGCTCACCCAGGGGCTGGGGGCTATGGACTTCCAGCAGCGCCGAGAACTACTCCGCCTGCTGGTGGACGAAGCGGTGTACAATGACGGCCAGGTCACCATCAAGACCGTCATCCCCTTCGGCAGCTCCGCCGATGAGGTGCAATTGCGTCCTGTACCCCAAGGGGGACAGGGGGATGGTCGAAAGGGTTTTTCAACACCCTGCTAGGGACGGCATGGTCATGATGTGGGAGAAGCTCAAGCCATCGTGTCGGAGTCGCTACGTTGCTCTCGTCACAACAGCAAAGAGGCCGGAAACGAGGGAACGGAGGATCCAATCGGTCCTCAGGATGACGGCCGACTACTACCGGCGGCACCATGAGGGACGGCACCAAAAGACCTGAAGTGCAGACGTATCACGTCTGGACCATTGGCTGCCAGATGAACAGGGCCGACTCCGACCGGCTGGAGGGCGCCCTGGTCCAGCTCGGGCTCAAGCCCACGCCCTCTCCTCGCGACGCGGATGTGGTCGTCCTCAATAGCTGCGTGGTACGCCAGAGCGCCGAAGACAGGGTGGTGGGCATGCTCACCTCCCTCAAGCCGATCAAGTCTCGCCACCCGCAGCGGATCGTCGCCCTCATGGGCTGCATGGTAGGCCCCAAGGCCGATGGCCTGCGGGACCGCTTCCCCTACGTTGACGTCTTCCTGCGCCCTCAGGACTATCACCCCCTCCTGGACCTCCTGGGCGACCGGCTCGGCTTCGACGCCGAGGGGTGTCTGGAGACCCTCACGCCACCCCGCGCTTCGGTGGCCGAGCTGGTCCCCGTCATCCACGGCTGCGACAGGTTCTGCACCTTCTGCATTATCCCGTACCGGAGGGGCAGGCAGCGGAGCCGCCCCATCTCCGAGGTGGTGCGCGAAGTAGAGCTGCTGGCGGCCAGGGGCGTCAGGGAGGTGACTCTCCTGGGGCAAACGGTGGACGCCTACGGCCATGACCTGCCAGACCGGCCGGACCTGGCCCATCTTCTGGGGGCAGTCCACCAGGTGGAGGGCCTGGAGCGTATCCGGTTCCTCACGTCTCACCCCAGCGAGATGACCCAGCGGATCATCGATGCCGTGGCCTCGTTGGACAAGGTGTGCGAGCACTGCAATCTCCCCTTCCAGGCGGGCGACGACGACGTGTTGCGGGCGATGCGGCGCGACTACACCGCGGACGACTACAGGCGGCTGGTGGAGCGCATTCGGGCCCGGGTCCCCGAAGCGTCCATCGCCACCGACGTGATCGTCGGGTTCCCGGGCGAGAGCGACATCGCTTTCCACCGCACCCTCCAGATGCTGGAGGAGGTGAGGTTTGACAAGGTGCATGTGGCCGCCTACTCGGAGCGGCCGGGCACCATCGCCGCCCGCAAGCTGCCCGACGACGTGCCGAACCAGGAAAAAAGGCGGCGCCTGGACGAAGTGGAGGCCCTCCAGGAGCGCCTCCTGACCGAGGCCAATGCGCGCCTCCTGGGGACCGCGCAGGAGGTGCTGGTGCAGGGGCGCAAGAAGGGCAAGTGGTGGGGCCGTACCCGGGGCGACAAGCTGGTGTTCCTGGAGGACCCCCGCTCGCTGCTGGGGAAGACGGTCAGGGTCCAGGTCCAGAAGACCTCTGCCTGGTCGCTTCAAGGCGAGGCGGTCGCCTGATTGACTCGGCGCCGGTGGCGATGCAGCGGGCGCGAGGCCCTGGTGGCTTGGCCCTGACAGGGTGATGAGAACTCATCTCAAAACCCTCACCCCCTGGCCCCCTCTCCCGCCTCAGGTCGAAGACTCTTCGAGCGGGAGAGGGGGGGAGCAGGGCTCGCCCTGCACCCCCATGTACCAGCGTTGCAGCGTACCTACGACAGGCGACGGTAGCGAGTCGTGGGTCTGGGCAGTGCCCAGTGGGGGACACCCCCAGACCCCCGTCCCTTCGACTTCGCTCAGGGCAGGCTCCGTCCCGACTCTCGGGACTCTGGACTCCCCTTCCTGGCTCACCACACCATGCCCTTGGCGGGTGGGGTGGGGGAGTGGCAGACGAGGCGCCGTTCGCCATGGCGCTGGTTCTGGCTCTCCGTTGCCGGAGGGAAGGGCGTGTGCTATACTACCGCCTGCACTGTAGCTAGGCAAGTTGCTATGGAGAAAGGACGGGTTATGGAGGAGGTCCAAGCCACCCAACGGGTCGCGGAGGCTGCACCCGCCGGCGAGAAGGCCGCGGCGTCCCCATCGGCGCCGCCGGCGAGCGAACGCTTGACCATGAAGGCCCTGCTGGAGGCGGGGGTCCACTTCGGGCATCAGACACGTCGCTGGGACCCCCGGATGAGGCAGTTCATCTTCACCGCCAGGAACGGGGTCCACATCATTGACCTCCAGCAGACCATGGTTCGGCTGGAGCGGGCGTGTGGCTTCGTTCGGGACCTGGTGGCCGGGGGAGAGGAGCTGCTGTTCGTCGGCACGAAGAAGCAGGCCCAGGAGACCGTTACCCAAGAGGCCCAGCGCTGCGGGAGCTTCTACGTCAACGTGCGCTGGCTTGGGGGCTCCTTCACCAACTTCTCCACCATCCAGGCAAGAATCGACTACCTGGTCCGGCTGGAAGAGCGCCGGCTGAAAGGCCAGTTCCAGGTGCTGCCGAAGCTGGAGGCCCTCAAGCTGACGAAGGAGATCGAGCGCCTCAACCGCTATCTCGGGGGAATCAAGGCCATGACGAAGCTCCCGGGGGCCCTCTTCGTCATCGATGTGGGCAAGGAGAAGATCGCCGTGGCCGAGGCGCGCCGGATGCAGGTGCCCATTGTGGCGGTGGTGGACACGGACTGCAACCCGGAGCTGATGGACTTCCCCGTCCCCGGCAACGACGACGCCATCCGCTCCATTCGTCTCATCACTCGGAGGATCGCGGATGCCGTCTTAGAAGGGAAAGCGCTGCGCAGCGGTGCCGAGGGCGCGGCGCTTTTGGAGAGTCCGGGAGCCGTGGAGGTCTCGCAGCCCGTGCCTTCTGTCGGTGACGGGAGAGAGGGGGCCTCTTGACGGTCCCGGTAGGCCATGTCAAGACGCTGCGGGAGCAGACGGGCGCTGGGGTGATGGAGTGCAAGAGAGCCCTGGAGGAAGCCAAAGGCGACATGGCGAAGGCCGTCGAACTCCTCAGGGCCAGGGGAATCGCCCAGGCGGTTATCCAGTCTCATCGCGATACCCGGGAAGGGCTGGTGGAGGCGTACGTCCACAACGGGAGCCGTATCGGCGCTCTGGTCGAACTCAACTGCGAGACGGACTTCGTGGCCCGGACAGCCGAGTTCCGGGAGTTGGCCCATGCGCTGGCCATGCAGGTGGCGGCCATGGCGCCTGTGTACACGGACCGCTCGCAGGTGCCGACAGAAGACTCTCGCAATCCTGAGGAGGTCTGTCTGCTCCAGCAGCCCTGGATCAAGGACCCTGGCCGGGTGGTCCGGGACCTCATTGCCGAGGTCTCTGCCAAGGTCGGCGAGAACATCCGAGTGCGGAGGTTTGCCCGCTTCGCGCTGGGCGAGTAGCACGCGCGGCCATGCCAAAGTCCGTCTACCGTCGAGCGGTGCTCAAGCTGAGCGGCGAGTCGTTCAAAGGGAATCTGCCGTTTGGCATCGACCCGGAGGCCCTGGCCTATCTCGCCCGCGAGATCAAGGCGGGCGTTGGCATGGGGGTGCAACTTTCGGTGGTGGTGGGTGGTGGCAACTTCTGGCGCGGCGAAGAGTGGGAGGCCCGGCACATGGACCGGGCCACCGCGGACTACGCGGGCATGCTGGCTACGGTCATGAACGCCCTGGCCTTCCAGGACGCCCTGGAGCGCCAAGCGGTGGTGGCCAGGACGCAGTCGGCCATTGACATCCAGGCGGTGGCGGAGCCGTACATCCGACGGCGTGCCGTGGAGCACCTGGAGCAAGGCCGCGTGGTGGTCTTCGCCGCAGGCACCGGCAACCCCTACATGACCACCGATACGGCGGCAGCGTTGCGTGCCCTGGAAATTGGGGCGGACGTTCTCCTCATGTCCAAGCACCGGGTGGACGGCGTGTACGACTCGGACCCCCACAAGAACCCTCAGGCCAGGAAGTTCGACCACCTCCAGTACATCGAGGCGCTCAACCTCCGCCTTGAGGTGATGGACGCCACGGCCCTCTCGTTGTGCATGGAGAACCAGCTCCCCATCGTGGTGTTTGACCTGTTCAGCCCGGGTAGCCTGGTGCGTGTCCTGGCGGGAGAGGCCCTGGGGACCTCTGTCTCTCAGGAGCAACTGGCTACAGGGCGGCGGTAGAGAGGCGATGGGGCAACCGTGGTACTACCCGTCGCGGCGAATACCTTGCTGGCGGATGCCGAAGGCCGGATGCAGAAGGCTGTGGAGGCCCTGAGACGGGAGCTGACCACCTTGCGGACTGGCCGGGCCAACCCTGCTCTGGTGGAGAACCTCAACGTGGACTACTATGGTGTCCCCACGCCCCTGAAACAGCTTGCCGCCATCTCCGTCCCGGAGGCCCGGCTGCTGCTCATCCAACCCTGGGACCGCCAGGTCCTCCCAGCTATCGAGCGGGCCATCCTCAAGTCGGCCCTGGGACTGAACCCCGGCAACGACGGGACGGTCATCCGTCTTCCTATTCCTCCCATGACCGAGGAGCGACGCCGGGATCTGGTGCGCATCGTGAAAAAGTACGTGGAGGACGGCCGTGTGGCGGTCCGTAACGTTCGGCGGGACGTGCTGGAGAAGCTGCGTGCCTTGGAACGCGGCAAAGAGCTCGCCCAGGACGACCATCGTCGTGCCGATGGGCAACTCCAGAAGCTCACCGACGCTTTCATTGGGCAGATGGGGCGCCTGGGTGACGCCAAAGAGGCAGAAATCTTGGAGGTGTAGGGAACGCCTTGTCTGAAGCACTATTGCCATCCCAGCCTTTCTTCCCTTCCCCTGAGGCCGTTGGCCAGCAGACCAACGGCTACAAGGTCCCCAACCACGTGGCCATCATCATGGATGGCAACGGCCGGTGGGCAGGGCAGCGGGGCCTGCCCCGGTTGGAAGGCCACCGCGCGGGTACCCAGAACCTCCATCGAGTGCTGGAGGCGCTGGGACGCCATGGGGTGCGCCACGTTACCCTGTACGCCTTTTCCACGGAGAACTGGAGCCGTCCTCCCGAAGAGGTCCGGGGTCTGCTGTCCATACTCCAGGGAGTGATAGAGAGCGAGGTCCGGGCGCTCCATGCCAAGAACGTCCGCATCTTGCACCTCGGGCGCCTGGACCGGTTTCCCAAGCGGCTTCAGCGGGAGATCCGGCGGGCCCTGGAGCTGACCCGGAACAACACGGGCATGACGCTGGGGGTCGCGTTCGACTACGGCGGCCGAGATGAGATCCTGGAAGCGGTGAAGGCGATCGTGCGGGATGGCCTGGCGCCTGAACGGATCGACGAAACCGTGTTCGGGCGGTACCTGTATACGCGGGAGCTTCCGGACCCGGACCTCATTATCCGCACGGCGGGGGAGCAGAGGCTGAGCAACTTCCTCATCTGGCAGTCGGCGTACAGCGAGTTCTACTGCAGCCCTTGCCCGTGGCCGGACTTCGACGAAGTTGAGGTGGAGCGCGCCCTCCGCTCCTTTGGGGAACGAACGCGACGCTTTGGCGCCCTCATCCCTATCGGGTGATGCTGCCTCCCGGCGAGGCCCTCGCCCCGCCCTCCGCGACTCCCTGCGCCTGCGCGTGGCCACTGCTGCGGTGGGGACCCCGCTGCTCCTGCTGCTTGTGGTGCTGGGGTCCTTCTGGCTCACCGCGCTGGTTGTCGCGGCAGCGCTTCTGGGGCTTTGGGAGTTCTATCGCCTCAGCCGCTTAGAGCGGCCGTGGGTCCTTCAGCTTCCTGGGTTCGTTGCTACCGCTCTGCTGGTCGTCAACGGCCACGTGTGGCGCTTCAACCCCGGGGCCTTTGTGGTGGCAACGGGGGTATTCTTCCTGGCCAAGTACATCGCTCACGCCCGGGGCCATCGGGGTCTCGACGCTGGGGTGTCGGCTATCCTTGGTCCCCTGTACCTGGGCGGCACCCTGGCCTATGCGCCACTGCTGAGGGCTCTGGATGAGCGTGGTGCCTGGCTCCTGGTGGCCATCCTGGGTACGTTTGCCGTGGATACATCCGCCTATTTCGTGGGGCGCGCGGTGGGCCGGCACCGGATGGCCCCACGGGTGAGCCCTGGCAAGACGTGGGAGGGCGCGGCGGCCGGCCTGTTGGGAGGGCTGGGAGCCGTGGCGCTGCTGAGCAGGCTCCTGGGGCTGCCCATCTCTGCTGCCCAGGGGGTGCTCCTTGGTCTGGGCGTCGGCATCGTGGCCCAGGCGGGCGATCTGCTGGAGTCTGCGCTGAAACGGGCTGCGGGTGCCAAGGAGGCAGGGCGGCTGGTACCAGGCCATGGTGGCCTGCTGGACCGGCTGGACTCCCTGGTCTTGTCTCTGGTGCTGATGTACTATGGGGCCACATGGCTGCAGGCGTGAAGGGCATCGCCATCCTTGGGTCTACGGGCTCCATTGGCCGCCAGGCCCTGGAGGTCGTCCGGCGCTTTCCAGAGCGGTTCCGAGTGGTGGGCCTGAGCGCCCGGTCCAACCTGGCGCTGCTGTCGCGCCAGGTTGAGGAGTTCTGCCCGGCGGTGGTGGCCGCTGAGGAGCTTGCTGGGGACGGTGCAGGAGCGAGGAATCCCCTTGCTTCGCGCGCCACGGTCCTGGAACTTGTAGCACACCCAGACGCGGAGCTGGTGGTGATGGCCATTCCCGGAGCCGCGGCGCTGGTGCCGGTGCTTCATGCCTTGCAACTCAGGAAGAGGGTGGCCCTGGCCAGCAAGGAGGCGGTGGTTATCGGTGGCGCCCTGGTGGCCCGGGAGGTGGCGGCGGGTGCGGAGCTGCTGCCGGTGGACAGTGAAGCAAGCGCCATTTGGCAGTGCCTGAGGGGGGAGGAGCGGGACGTGGCCCGCCTCATCCTTACGGCCTCGGGAGGGCCGCTGCGGAGCCGGCCTGTGGAGGAGCTGGACAGGGTGACACCGCAGGAGGCGCTCCGGCATCCCACCTGGCGCATGGGGGAGAAGGTGACCGTGGACTCGGCCACGCTGATGAACAAGGCGTTTGAGGTGATGGAGGCCCACTGGCTGTTCGGCGTGCCGTGGGAACGCATCGAGGTGGTGGTCCATCCCCAGAGCATCGTCCACTCGCTGGTGGAGTTCCAGGATGGGTCGGTGAAGGCGCAGCTCGCCTATCCCGACATGAGGCTTCCCCTCCAGTACGCGCTGTTCTATCCGCAGCGAGGGCAGGGGCAGTTCACGGAACGTCTGGACCTGGTGAGGGTCAGAAGGCTGACTTTTGAGCCTCTGGACCCGGCCCGCTATCCCGCCTTCGCCCTCGCTCTGGAGGCGGCCCGTGCCGGTGGGACGTACCCGGCCGCCCTGAATGCCGCGGACGAAGTCGCCGTGGAGCTGTTCCTGGGGGAAAGGATCGGTTTCACTGATATCCTCCGGCTGGTCCGACGGGTAGTGGACGAGCACCGGCCGGGCAGCGAGCTCTCCCTGGAGGAGATCCTGGCAGCGGACGCCTGGGCGCGGCAGCGGGCCCGGGAGCTGGCCTGACACGGACATGGCGGTAGCCCTGTTTCTCCTGGGTTTCGTGGTGGTCCTGGCGCTCCTCATCCTCGTCCACGAGGCGGGGCATCTCCTGGCGGCCAAGGCGAGCGGCGTGCGGGTGCCGGAGTTTGGCCTGGGGTTCCCACCCCGGCTGTGGGGCATCCGCCGAGGCGGGACGCTGTACTCGCTGAACGCGATCCCGTTGGGCGGGTTCGTGAAGCTGGCGGGAGAGGAGGACCCCACCGAGCCGGGGAGCCTGGCGGGGAAAAGCCCCGCCGTGCGCTTTCTGGTCATGGCTGCCGGGCCGCTCATGAACGCCACGCTGGCGCTGGTGCTCTTCACCGCTCTGTTCCTGGTGCCGCAAGAGGTGGTGAGCGGCCAGGTGGTCATCCTTGCGGTGGGACAGGGGTCCCCGGCGGAACGGGCTGGCCTCCAGCCGGAGGACATCGTCCTCGAGGTGGACGGGCACCGAGTGGACAACCACACCGACTTGCAGTACCGGGTAGCCCTCCGGTTGGGTGCCCCCATGACGTGGCTTGTGCAGCGGGGCGAAGAGAAGGTGACCGCCACCGTCGTGCCCCGCTTCACGCCTCCTGAAGGCCAGGGCGCCGTGGGCATCACCCTGAACACCTTCAACTTGCGCCTGGAGCGGCGCACTGTGGGCCCCGCCACCGCTGTGGTCCGGGCGGCGCGCCAGATGGGGCAGGTGCTGGTGCTGGTGAAGAACGAGTTCAGCCGCTGGGCCCTGGGAGGAGCCGCCCCCGAGGTGACCGGGCCTGTGGGGATGGCCCAGGTCTTCGGCGAACTAGCGCAGCAGGAGGGGTTCCGCCTTGGGGAGCGCCTTCTGGTGACGACTCATATTACGGCCATCATTAGCTGGAGCCTGGCGCTCTTCAACATCTTGCCTCTTCCCGCTCTGGACGGAGGGCGCATCCTGTTCGTGATTATCGAGCTTGCCCGGCGGGGGAAGCGCATCGCCCCCGCGAAGGAGGGGATGGTCCACATGATGGGGTTCGCGGTCCTCATCACCCTGGCCGTGCTGATCACCTTCCTGGACCTCCAGCGCATCGTCCGTGGGGAGCGGCTGCTGGGGGGGTAGGGCGCTCTGAAAATTGTTAGTTGAGAAGCTGGCTTTGGAGGGTAGACATGGTCAAGGGCGCTAAGGGGGAGGATGAAAGTTGGGCGGAGCGGGAGCGGGAGGAGGAAGAATACGTTCCTTTGCATGTCCCCGAGGAATTTCGGAGCGTCGCGTGGGAGGAAAGCAAAGTAAAGGTCAGAGAAGTGTGGCAACGCTACTTGGGCCAAGAATTGATCTTAGAGCCAGAATTCCAGCGCCACTATGTGTGGGACCCAACCCGCGCAAGCCGTTACATAGAGTCACTGTTACTGCGCCTTCCTACACCGGCGATTTTCATAGCTGAAGAGCAGGATGGACTCTGGGCGGTGATTGATGGACATCAACGTCTAGAGACCGTGTTTCGTTTTCTGCAGCCGGTTTTGCAGGGTCCGACAGCTGCTGCTGGAAAAACGCAGACAAAGTACACCGTGTTAACCCCGCTCACCCTGCGCGCATTGGAAGTTTTGCCTGAGCTTAATGGCAAAGGAGTCGTTGCGCTAAGCATAGAGGATCGCTCCAAGTTATGGGATACGGAACTTTCGGTGATCCGACTTCCCAAAAGTGTGCACTCGGACATGAAATACGCCCTCTTCGCGCGGCTGAACCAAGGTTCCATGAGTTTGAACAGCCAGGAACTCAGGAATTGCTTGTATAGGGGACCATACAACAAGTTGATTGCCTCGTTGGGTGAAGACTACCGTTTCTTGACCCTCTGGAAAAAGAACGAACCTGACAAAAGAATGCGCCACAGGGAGCTGGTGTTGCGGGTTTTTGCGTTGCTTCACAGGATGGATAGATATCGTAGGCCATTTCGGTCCTTTCTAAATGATGAGATGGAAACTAACCGGAACCTTGATCCTGTTAGTGCGGAGAGATTCCGACAGGAGTTCGCAATCGCCTGCACTTGGGTCGACCGTGTCTTTGGGCAGGAAGCATTTCGTCTATTTAGGCGTGGAGACACGGGTAACCCTCCTGGCCGGTGGGGGAAGCCGCGGAATGACCTCCTCTTTGAGCTAGAAATGGTAGGGTTTGCTCAGGCCGGAGCGCTGCTTGAGAAGACTTGGAGCTCACTAACGGACGCGGATAGGAAGCTTTTCGCTATGGCAGTACGCCGTCGTCTTGTCGATGTAATGGTCCTGGACCGGTTTGTTGACGCGTTTTCTGAAGGTACTACTGATCCTGGCAAGCTGAGAAGGCGATTCGAATTGTGGACGCAGGCATTGGGCAAGGCCACAAACGAGCCGGATGCGCTCTTGCGCGACGCCAAGGTGTTACATCAGAAACTTATTCAATCGAATGTCTGTGCCATCTGTCCCAACCAGGTTGGCCCGGATGACGCGGCCTGGGCTTCAACTGAGGGCGCGCAGAGGCTTGTTCACCGGTTTTGTCAGACGCCGTCTGCGTAGAAGGCAGCGGGAAGGGACGGCTTTCATGAAGCGTCGGCCTACAAAACCGGTCTGGGTGGGCCCCGTGAAGGTGGGGGGCGACGCACCTATCACCGTCCAGTCCATGACCAAGACCGATACCCGGGACGTGAAGGCCACGGTAGCGCAGATCAAGGGCCTGGAGGAGGTTGGGTGCGAGATCGTCCGGTGCGCCGTCCCGGACCTGGAGGCTGCCAGGGCACTGAAGGAGATCAAGCGCCAGACCGGGATTCCCCTGGTGGCGGACATCCACTTCCACTACCAGCTCGCCCTGGAGGCCATCGCCGGCGGCGTGGACTGCCTCCGCCTGAACCCCGGCAACATCCGCGACGCGGAGCGGGTGAAGCAGGTGGTCAGGGCGGCTGGGGAGCGGCAGGTCCCCATTCGCATCGGCGTGAACTTCGGCAGCCTCCCTCCCGTGGGCGCCATCGGCAAGACGCGGGCCCTGCACCGCCTGAGCGACCAGGTGAACCTGCTGCCCAAAGCGGGTGGTGCGTCGGAGGGGGAGTACTCGCTGGTGGACCACATGGTGGATACGGCCCTGTGGGAGATCGGCATCCTGGAGGCGCTGGACTTCGACCTCATCAAGGTCTCTCTGAAGGCCTTCGACGTTCCCACTACCGTGGAGGCATATCGCCGCCTGGCGGAGCTGGTCCCTTACCCCTTCCATCTGGGCATCACCGAGGCAGGCACCGCCAGGGCCGGAAGCATCCGCAGCGCTATCGGCATCGGCGTGCTCCTCTACGAGGGGATAGGAGACACCCTCCGGGTCTCCCTCTCCGACGACCCTCGGGAGGAGGTGTTCGCCGGCTACGAGATCCTCAAGTCGCTGAACCTGCGCCAGAAGGGCGCGACCCTGGTGGCCTGTCCCTCCTGCGGCCGGGCGGACGTGGACGTGATCAAGCTTGCCAACACGGTGGACGCGTTGCTCAAGGGCGTGGACAGGAACGTGAAGGTCGCGGTCATGGGCTGCGAGGTGAACGGCCCGGGCGAGGCCAAGGACGCGGATGTGGGTATCGCCGCCGGGGCCGGACGGGCCGTTATCTTCCGCAAGGGGCAGAAGGTGCGCGTCGTGCCGGAGGCGGAGATGCTCGCCGCCCTGATGGAAGAGGTGGAGAAGGTGTAGGGCGATGGGTGGAGCGGGGAGCGTCGGTAGCCCATACGGGAGTACATTTTGGGCCCTTAGCCATGCGCCGGGGAAGAGACATGCGAAATCATCCGCTCGGTGAGGTCTTTGGATTCCCTGTAAACAACCACTCTCCAGAGGCGCAACGCTATCGCAAACGTAGACTTTGTCCCTTCAACAACGTCTCCGCTAACTGCACAAAGGATAATGCTGAGGACCCTCTTGGGGTATGTAGCATGTTTCATGAAGGAAGGGTCGTGATCATCTGCCCCATCCGGCTCCGGCAAGATTGGATTGTCGTAGAAGACGCCGCCTCTTTCTTCTTCCCTCCCGATGTGAATTGGACCTCTTTGTTCGAAGTTGAATTGAAAGATCGGCACGGCAAGGCTGCTGGTAGTGTCGACATCGTGCTGGTCTCCTACGACCAGCGCGGCCGGATCTTGGACTACGGGGCGTTAGAGGTCCAGGCTCTCTATATCTCCGGTAACATCCGGCGGCCATTCCAGCACTACATGGATGATCCCGTTAAACGGGCCGGCATGGACTGGAGAGGTAGCCCTGGTTACCCACGCCCTGATTACCTCTCCTCTTCTCGCAAGCGCCTAGCTCCCCAACTACTGTACAAGGGAGGCATTCTTCACACCTGGAACAGAAAGATCGCCATTGCTTTGGACGAGAACTTGTACGACACCCTGCCACTCCTTGAAGAGGTACCACAAGAACAGGCAGAGATGGTGTGGCTGACTTACACGCCCGCGTATTCCCCTAGGACACGAAGATACCTCCTTCAAAGACAGCGAAAAGTGTACACTAAGTTTGGAACAGCTCTCGACCAGATCACTAAGCCGGAGCCAGGGGATGAGGCTGATTTCCTGGCGAAGCTTCAGGAGCAGTTCGATAAGCAGGGCGAGAATCATGGTGCACCCGACGTCCAACCCTTAGCGTTTGAGCCGTGAATCTATGGTCCAATTACTTCTCATCGGAAAGGATGTAGTCAACGTTGCCTCTGTTCCACAGAGGAGCCCCTTCCGCTATCCAGGAGGGAAGACTTGGCTCGTTCCATATGCCCGCCAATGGTTGGCATCCCAGCGCGTGAGGCCTAAGGAACTTCTTGAGCCGTTCGCTGGGGGTGCCATTGTGGGCCTGACCGCAGTATTTGAGAATTTCGTAGACACCCTCACTATGGTAGAACTCGACGACCAAGTGGCTGCCGTCTGGAGAACCGTTTTGAGCGATGATTGCGAATGGCTAGTCAACAGGATCACGGGGTTTGAGCCTTCCCTGGAATCCGTTCAAGAAGAGCTAGCGAGGCAAGTTGCCAGCCTTCGGGAGAAGGCCTTTCAGACGATCGTTCGGAACAGGGTCAATAGGGGTGGAATCTTGGCACCCGGAGCCAGCTTACTGAGATACGGTGAAAACGGCAAAGGGGTAAGGTCCCGTTGGTACCCAGAGACTTTGAAGAGACGCATCCTTAACATCCATAAGTTGCGTCATCGCATTCGGTTCATCGAAGGGGATGGGATGGACGTCTTGAGACAGTATGCTGCACGGCCGGACGTAGTGTATTTCATTGACCCCCCCTACACGGCTGGTGGCAAGAGAGCTGGAACTCGTCTTTACACGCATAATGACCTTGATCACGTGGCTCTATTCAGGATTGCTCAGTCACTTGTTGGCGACTTTTTGATGACATACGACGATGCACCCGAAATTCGGCAACTGGCTCAAGCGCACGCGTTTCAGGTGGCGGCAGTGGCCATGACGAATACCCATCATGCCAGGATGTTTGAGTTACTCATAGGTAGAGAGTTGACCTGGACTCGATCGGGCGCCCTTGTCCTAAAAGAGAGAAGACAGCGATATCCCTTGTGCTAGAGGAATGGGCAGGTAAGAGAAGGGGTAGCTACGCGCTTTCGAAGTAAACAGCCTCTCATCCATGGACCTGAAAGAGCTGCGCCGATCCTGGGATGCCTTTGGGAAGCTTGACCCCCTCTGGGCCATCTTGCGGGCTCCGGGCAAGAAGGGGAGGCGTTGGGAGTCGGCGGAGTTCTTCGCCACGGGGCAGCAGGAGATCAGCGGTGTCATGGAGCGTGTGGACCGCCTCCCGATGCGCCCACGCCGGGGAGTCGCCCTGGACTTTGGCTGCGGGGTAGGGAGGGTGACCCAGGCGCTGGCCAGCTATTTCGATGAGGTGGTCGGCGTGGATATCGCACCTTCCATGGTGAGGCTGGCCGAGCAGTACAATCGCCACGGGGGCAAGTGCAGGTACGTTGTCAACGACAGGGAGGACCTGGGGCTCTTCCCGGACAGCGCCTTCGACTTCGTGTACTCCAACATCACCCTTCAGCACATGGAGCCTCGCTATGCCCTGGGCTACATCAGGGAGTTCCTGCGCGTCCTCGGGCCAGGAGGCGTGGCGGTCTTCCAGTTGCCCAGCGAGCCCCTCCCGTGGCTGATGCCGTTCATCGGCCTTGCTAGCGCGGTTCTCGGCTGGTATTGCCGCGTGGCCAACGGACCGCGCATGGAGGTGTTCGGGATACGGCGCGGGGAGGTGACGGCGTTCCTCCTGGCGAACGGCGGGAAGGTGCTGGACATCCGCCGCCACGACGCCGTGAAGGGTTGGAGAGGGTACGACTACTCCGTGGCCAAGGACCCCGGAGGCTGAGGGCCGGCTCCCTGGGGCGCCGTGGCCCGGCGCAAGCATCCTGGCCTCGTACCCGCTGCTCTGCTATCCTACCGCCAGGGGGGCCCTTGGGGCGCCCCGGCCGGACTGGGGCTGCCCGCGGGTGACCGCGCAGGCGAACTTGCTCGTGGCGTCTTGAAAGAAGGAATGCGGCCAGGGATGCGTTTCTCTCAGCTCTTCGGCAGGACGCTCCGTCAGGAGCCCGCGGAGGCGGAGACGGCCAGCCATCGCCTCATGCTCAAGGCGGGCATGATCCATCAGGTGGCCGCCGGTTCCTACGCCTATCTTCCCCTCGCCCACAGGTCGCTGCGCAAGGTCGAGCAGATCATCCGCGAGGAGATGGACGCCGCGGGCAGCCAGGAGCTGAAGATGCCGGCGCTCCAGCCCCTGGAGCTGTGGCAGGAGACGGGCAGGGCCGCCGCCTTTGGACAGAACCTTTTCCAGCTCAGGGACCGCCGGGACCGGCCGCTGGTCCTGGCACCCACCCATGAAGAGGTGGTCACCCAGATGGTCCGGGCCCACGTCAAATCGTACCGGGACCTGCCGCTGATCCTGTACCAGATCCAGACCAAGTTCCGGGACGAGCCCCGTGCCCGCGCAGGGCTCATCCGCGTCCGGGAGTTCGACATGAAGGATGCCTACTCCTTCGACGCCGACGAGGAGGGGCTTGGCCTCTCCTACGGTCGCATGGTGGAGGCCTACAAGACCATCTTCCGCCGCTGCGGCCTGCCCGCGCTGGCGGTGGAGGCGGACCCGGGGGCCATCGGCGGCAAGGACTCCCAGGAGTTCATGCTTCCCACGGAGGCGGGAGAGGACACCATCGTGCTTTGCCCCGCATGCGGCTATGCCGCCAACGCGGAGCGGGCTACCGGCGTGCCGCCCCCGGTTTCCCCCGAGGACCGGCTTCCCCTGGAGGAGGTGGCGACGCCCGGCTGCACTACCATTGCCCAGGTGGCGGCCTACGTGGGCGTCCCCGAGAGCAAGACCCTCAAGGCGGTGTTCTACGTGGCCGATGGTCGGCTGGTGTTTGTGACCATCCGAGGGGACCTGGAGGTCAACGAGGTGAAGTTGGGCCGGGTCCTTCGGGCTCGGGAGCTCCGCATGGCGTCGGACGCGGAGGTGAGCGAGGCGGGCCTGGTGGCCGGGTACGCTTCGCCCATTGGCGTCAAGGGAGTCACCATCCTGGCCGATGCTTCCGTCGGCCAGGGGGCCAACTTCGTCGTGGGCGCCAACAGGCCGGGCTATCACCTGCGCAACGCCAACGTGCCCCGGGACTTCCAGCCTGACCTCGTGGCGGACATCGCCTTGGCCCAGGAAGGGCACGGTTGCCCCAAGTGTGGCTCCCCCCTCCGGGCCAGCCGTGGTATCGAGGTGGGCCACGTCTTCAAGCTGGGCACCTTCTTCAGCGAGCGCCTGGGTGCCACCTACCTGGACCCACGGGGGCAGCAGCGGCCCGTCGTCATGGGGTGCTACGGCATCGGCGTGGGAAGGCTGCTGGCCGCCGCCATCGAGCAGAACCACGACGAGAAGGGCATGATCTTCCCGCCGCCCATTGCGCCCTACGAGGTCTATCTGGCCTCCCTGAACGTGGAGAATGAGGCGGTGCGCCAGGCAGCGGACGACCTCTTCCAGCAGCTCCAGGGGGCGGGGATCGAGGTGCTCTACGACGATCGGGCGGAGTCGGCGGGGGTGAAGCTGAACGACGCCGACCTGCTGGGGTTCCCGGTCCGGCTGGTGGTCTCCCCCCGGACGGTGAAGCAGGGCTCCGTGGAGGTGAAGGGCCGGCGGGAGGAGAAAGGGAGAGTGGTGGGTATGCCGCAAGTGGTGGAGGCGGTGCAAGGGATGACCATGACAAGATAGGGGTCTGAGAATTCTGTGAAGGGGAGTGCAGAGAGGCGAAGCCCCACCCCCGCAAACCCTGCTGATCATCAGCGGCCTGGGGGCGCAGATTGAATTTGAGCACCAGCAGTTCGTGGCAGCAGGCATCGCGGCCCAAGGGGGTATTCAGCCTGCTGTTTCGCAACTCCTAGACGATGCACGGCCCTCCACATCGGACCGTCAGCCAGAGTTTAACCTAGTGCTGACACCCCTTGAGACCCTTGAGGCGTTGGTGCCATTTGCCATGGGTACTGTTGTTGTCGTAGCCCTACTTCCCGCCGATGTTGCAGTCATAAGTATGGGGCCAGTGGGATGGTTCTTCGTGTTGCCAGTAACGGCAACTACCCAAGCAGTTAGCTTCTTTGGCGGAGTGATTAGTACTGGGCTCGTGCTACGTGAGTCGGTGATCCCGCAATGGATGGATCTATTCAAACGGCCTCGGTAGAGTCGCAGGGTCCGGGCGTCGTAGCCGCCAGGAGCGTGCACTTTCATGAATGCTCGTCGGAGGAGTCATGACAGGCTTAAACCGACTGACACAGTTAACGCCTGACGACATCATGATGGGGCTAACTGCCACGGTTGTCCTCTTTTTGACAGTGATCCTTCCAACAATCGTTATCGCTATTCGCAAAGGTAATCCGGACAAGTTTGTCCGGCGGTATGTTCCATGGGCTCTTTTCCTTTCGGCAGAGGCAGGCGTCGTGGTTACAGCCTCTGAGCTAGTAGAAAAGCTGGTCGTCATGGGAATAATCGGCCCTGTGGCCTTAGCAGCGGGCTATGGCTCCTACCCGATCTATCGTCTTGTCAAACGTTTGCTCAAGCAGTGAAAGCTTTGTCGTAGAGCCTGTAAGCCTCAGCGCCAGTTGTCCTAAGACGCCGATGGTAACCTGGTAAAGAAGCTGGAGGGCGGCCAGACGGTCCACTACGCCAACCGCTACTACGAGAGGAACGTGACCACCGGAGTGGTCACCACGTACTACTACCTGGGAGAGCGCCTGGTGGCCTTGCGCAAGGGCACAGCCCTGGAGTACGTCTACCAGGACCACCTGGGCGGCTCCCTGGTGAGCACGGACGGCGCTGGGGCCACGGTGGCCAGCCTGCGGTACAAGCCCTTCGGGGAGGCCAGGACCAGCAACGGTACGCTGGGGACGGACCGGAAGTTCACGGGGCAGCGGCTGGATGGGACGGGACTGTATTTCTATAACGCCAGATACTACGACCCCCAGATCGGCAGGTTTGTGAGCCCGGATAGCGTTGTTCCACGCCTGAGAGATCCCCAGGGCCTGAGTCGGTACAGCTATGTCGTGAACAACCCGCTCAAGTACACTGACCCCACAGGGTTACACCACCGCCCGGAAGACGAGGCGAAGGTGCGGAAAGCGGAGCAGGAGGCGTATGACCTGTCGCAGCAAGGTGAAGCCCCACCCCCGCAAACCCTGCTCATCATCAACGGCCTCGGGGCGCAGATTGAATTTGAGCACCAGCAGTTCGTGGCAGCAGACATCGCGGCCCAAGGGGGTATTCAGCCTGCTGTTTCGCAACTCCTAGACGATGCACGGCCCTCAACATCGGACCGTCAGCCAGAGTTTAACCTAGTGCTGACACCCCTTGAGACCCTTGAGGCGTTGGTGCCAGCCCTCGCTGGTACCGCGGTCGCCGGCGTGTTGATCTTCGCCTACCCACCAGCTATAGCTGCGGGACCTATAGGTTGGTTTGTAGCCCTTCCAATAACTGCTACGACACAGGTTTCCGTTTTTGTTGGAGGATGGTCGGTAACAATTGCGATATACAGTGAATCAGTTATTCCGCAATGGGAAGGCCTTTTTAGTTAACCCGATTTTGAAAACGTCTGGCGACATCTCTCTACAGAGAAGAGCATAGTGGACCTACTCATAGGCATTATGGCAACCGGGATCTCCAGAGAAGACATTCGCGTAGCTCTTGCTATCGGACTGACCTTTGTACTGACAGTTGTGATGCCAACTGTTTGGCTAGCTGCGAAGAGGCGGCCGATGGAGAAGTTTGTGCGAGCATATTACCCTTTTGCTGCATTTGTCTCAGCCTTGACTGGGATCGCCGCTTCGTCAGCTACGGTCATGGGGAAAATTGTGCTCGGTGGGGTTGCCGCAGTTGTTAGTTTGGTTGGCGGTGCGCTCGCCTACCGGGCATATCGGCTTCTCAAGCGTTTTCTTAAACTCTAGAAGCGCCTGTTAAGAGTCAATGCTGGCCTTTGAAGGATGCTAACTACTGAAAATTTGCGACGCCAACGGCAACATGACCACCCGGGGCTCCCAGGCCATCGCCTGGGACGTGCCCAACCGCGTGACGGCGGTGAGCGGCGGTGCCAGGTTCGTGTATGATGGCGACGGGAACCGAGTAAAGAAGCTGGAGGGTGGCCAGACGGTCCACTACGCCAACCGCTACTACGAGAAGAACGTGACCACCGGAGTGGTCACCACGTATTACTACCTGGGAGAGCGCCTGGTGGCCTTGCGCAAGGGCACGGCCCTGGAGTACGTGCACCAGGACCACCTGGGCGGCTCCCTGGTGAGCACGGACGGCACCGGGGCACAGGTGAGCAGCCTGCGGTACAAGCCCTTCGGGGAGGCCAGGACCAGCAACGGTACGCTGGGGACGGACCGGAAGTTCACGGGGCAAAGGCTGGACGGGACGGGACTGTACTTCTATAACGCTCGGTACTATGATGCCAATCTGGGGAGGTTTGTGAGTGCGGCCAGCCTGGGCACGGGGGCGTAGGCGCCCCGTTCTTCGGCACTGCGCCCTGGCGGACGTAGCCAGGGGAGGCACGAGGGATGGTTCAGAGCTTGCCCAGGGCCCGCAGGACCTTCTCCGGCGTGATGGGGAGGTCCTTGATGCGCACGCCGATGGCGTCGTAGACGGCGTTGCCGATGGCGGGCGCCACGGTGCTCACGCCGCTCTGGCCCATGCCCTTGGACCCCAGAGGGCCCGGGCCGTCCCCATTCTCCACCATCACGGAGTGGAACTCCTCCGGCACATCGGCCATCACCGGCAGCCGGTACTGGAAGGGGTCTCCGTTGATGAGCCTACCCTCCTGGTACACCACCTCTTCGTAGAGGGTATCCCCCAAGCCCATGACGGCACCACCGTCCAGTTGCCCCTTGCAAGGGCCGGGCAGAATGGCTTTGCCCACGTCGGCCACGGTGGATAACTTGAGGAGGCGCACCTCCCCGGTCTCGGGGTCCACCTCCACCTCTGCCGCTCCCGCGCTCGCCTCCCAGTGGGGGACGATGCCCAGGAAAGGGTTGTTGCGGCGAGGCGTGATATAGGAGCCTTTCCCCATGATCACTCCTGAGCGGGGGTGGGTGCCCAACACGATCTCGCTCGGGGAGAAGTCGTGCTCGCCGTGCCACAGCCGGCCCTGGGCCAGCCGCCACTCCTCGGGCCTCCCGCCCTTGCACATGGCGGCGGCGCTCAGAAGCTCCCGTTTCAGGTCCTCGCAGGCATCCTGCACGGCATTCCCCATGCACACGGTGTCCCGGGAGCTCCCAATGCCGTCCGAGTGGGGGTGCTCGGTATCCGCATGGCCCACTTCGATGTCGTTCTCCGGGATGCCCATGGCCTGGGCCGCCAGTCGCGTCATGACAGCGTAGACCCCCATGCCGATCTCTGCGGCCGAGTGAAGAAGCCTCACTTTGCCGTGCCTGTCCAGGATGGCGGTCACGAAGTTGTTGGAGCCTTCGGAGAAGCCGTGGCGGAACGTGGTGCTGAGGCCACGGCCGCGGAAGGGTCCCTTGCCCGTTGGGCGCTTTGCAGCCTCCGGGCCGACGCGGTTGGAGCGCCCATCCCAGCCGATGGCCTGGGCTGCCTTGCGCAGCAGGACATCGTAGTCGGTGTCCAGGGGGGATGCCCCTTCCGCGATGGGGTCGCCCCGGCGCATGAAGTTCTTGATACGGAACTCCATGGGGTCCACGCCCATGGCCCGGGCAATGGAGTCCAGGTTGCACTCGTAGCCCCAGGTCACCTGGGCCTTGGCAAGGGCGCGGAAAGCGCCAGGAGGGACGCGGTTGGTGAGGACGGCGTAGCCCACCATGCGCATGTGGGGGACGCGGTACGGGCCCCACGCCCCGGCCACAGCCAGACGCGCTACGATCTGGCTGAGGGCGCGGGCGTAAGAGCCCGAGTCCACCAGGAGCTCGATGTCCTGGGCCCAAAGGGTCCCGTCGGCCTTCACCCCCGTTTTCACCTTGTACACCATCGGGTGGCGACCGTCGGTGCGGATGCTCTCCCAGGCGGAGGGGACGGTCATGATGGGGCGGCCGGTCTTGTGGGCGAGCCAGAGGGCGATGAGGTGGTTGGTCTTGAGCTCCTTGGCTCCGAAGCCTCCACCCACGTAGGGCATGCGTATGCGCACCCGCTCAGGGGGGAGGCCGAACATCTCGCCGATCTCATCCTGGTGGGGGAAGGGATGCTGGATGGGTGCCACCAGCTCCACGCCGTCGCCCCGGAACTCGGCGAAGCACGCGCCAACGTTTTCCATGGGGTACTGGAAGACGCTGGGGAAGTAGTAGGTGTCCTCGAAGACGCGGTCCGCCTCACGGAAGCCTTTCTCCGCGTCGCCCCAGTTCCACCGGTACTCCCAGAAGACGTTGGAGGTGAAGGCGTCGTGCAAACGGGGCGAGTTCGGGGCCACGGCATCCCGGACGTCGAACACCGCCGGGAGCTCCTCGTAGTCCACTTCGATGAGGCTCAGGGCGTGCTGCGCCACCGCCAGGCTCTCGGCGGCCACCGCTGCGACGGGTTCGCCGTCGTGCCGGACCTTGTCCATGGCGATGAAGGGCTGGTTGAGGGGAAGATCGCCCGAGGGGATGTAGGGGTTCGTGGCCCCCAGATGCTCCCGGGTCAGGACGGCCAGGACTCCCGGTAGGCGCTCCGCTTTTTCGGCGTGAATGGAGCGGATGCGAGCGTGGGAGTAGGGGCTGTGAAGGATGGCGCAGTAGGCCACGCCGTAGGGAGAGGGGAGGTCCTCGGTGTAGAGAGCCCTACCGGTAACCTTCTCTCGGGCATCCACACGGGGCAGAGCGACACTCTTGGCGGTGACCATGACACCTCCTCCTGGGTACCTGGGGAGAGCGGCGGGCCGGGCGGCCGCCCCGGGCTACGGGAGGCCCCCGTCCTTCGCCGCCAGAGGAGTGTAGCAGGTCTTGGCGGAGGGGGCACCTCTCGCCCAAGGCACGCCGGGTCCTGGAGGGTTCTGAATCCCGACTGGTCGGGACGACCATCCCCCTCGCCCCCTTCCGGGCCAGGAAGGGGGAAGAAATTGTATCTGGGGGACACCCCCAGACCCCCGTCAAAGGGCCGATAAGTCGGCCCTCTGGACTCCCCTTTTTCAGCAGCGTGCTGGAGGAACGCGGAAGGTGGCTACCGGCTGCCCCTCTTGCCCGAAGGCTGCTTGGTCAGGTGGGCGTGGAAGAACTCCACGGTGCGGGCAAAGGAGGTCTCGGCGGCCT
This sequence comes from Chloroflexota bacterium, assembly GCA_016202425.1. Classification (GTDB taxonomy): domain Bacteria; phylum Chloroflexota; class Dehalococcoidia; order Lucifugimonadales; family JACQOS01; genus JACQOS01. Next base: position 5,228 of record JACQOS010000101.1, on the reverse strand, counting down.
CCCGGTGGTAGACGTCGGGCCGCATGACGTCGTTCATGAAGGCGTGGGTGGCGCCCTCGTACCAGTACACCTCGTGGGGCTTGTGGTGCTCTTCCAGGACCCGGGTCATCCGCTCGATCTCTCCCCGGGATGTCCAGAAGTCCTCCGTGCCGATGTGGAACTGGAGGGGCCCGGCCACGTTGGCCATCTCCTGGGGCTCGGGGAACATGCTGGGGTAGTAGATGACCCCCGCCTTGAACTCTGGGCTCTGGCAGGCGGCGAAGAGGGCGAGGCCGCCGCCCATGCAGAACCCGGTGACGCCCATCTCTCCGGAGCAGAAGGGCAAGCTACGGAGATAGGGAACGGCATCTATGGTCTCCCGGACGGCTCGGCCCACGTCCAGGGATGTCTTCAGGAGGGCCGCCTCGTTCCAGTCGGAGGTGAGCTTGTTGCCGTACAGGGCGGGGACAAGGGCCACGAAGCCTTCCCGGGCGAGGCGCTGACTGAGTTGCCGGAAATGCTCGTCCAGGCCCCACCACTCGTGGAGGATGACCACGGCGGGCCAGGGGCCCCGGGCGACGGGATGGCTCAGGTAGCCGTCCACCGGCTTGCCCTCGCAAAGGTACCGGGCATGAAGGGAAACCACGCTCTCTGCCACGGGACTCCTCCTCTCCCCAGGGGGTTCCGCCCCTTGGGTGGTTCCTGCCTTCTCCGCAGCGGGCCAGCTCCTGGTCTGCTCAGCCAGGAGGTGGGCTGTCAGTCACCTCTCGCCAGGGGGGATGTCCACAACGGAGAGCTCATCGAGTCCAGACCATGGGGTGGACAGTTGGTGCTGGACCCCCAGGAGGTCCAGCACCCTGCCCACGGTGTGGTTCACGATGTCATCGATGGTCCTGGGATGGTGATAGAAGCTGGGCATGGGGGGCAAGAGGATGGCACCCATCTCGGTGGCCTGGAGCATGTTTCGGACGTGGCCCAGGTGGAGGGGCGTCTCCCTTGCCATGAGGATGAGGGGCCTGCGTTCCTTCAGGGTAACGTCGGCGGCGCGGGAGAGGAGGTTGTCGGAGTACGAGCAGGCGATGGCGGCCAGGGTCTTCATGCTGCAAGGGGCCACCACCATGCCGTCCCGCTTGAAGGAGCCGCTGGCGATGCAGGCCCCCACGTCGTTGATGTCGTGCCAGAAGTGGGCCAGCTTCCTGACCTCCTCGACGCTACGGCCCGTCTCCTGCTTGATGACCCGCTTGCCGCTGTGGGTCACCACCAGGTGGAGCTCCACGCCGCCGCCCTGGGCCAGGGTCTCCAGCAGCCGCAGGCCGTAGATGGACCCGCTGGCGCCGGTGATGCCGACGATGACCCTCACCGGCGGCCTCCTCTATTCCCTGCCGCCACGGCCTCCCGGGCCTGCCGAGCGGGCCGGCTCAGCTTGAAGTCGTCGAGGGTCATGGTGTCCCACAGGGACTCGAACCGGTTCTCAGGGGTGATCCGGGTGTGCCACTGCAGGTTCAGAGGCCGGGTGGCGTCTATGAGGACCCTGCTGCCCATGGGTCCCAGCTCGATGCCCGGGTCCCGGTTCTCGTTGTAGGAGGTGGGGTTCAGGTGGTCGCTGGTGATGCGGGAGATGATGTCAATGCCCCGGTCGCCCACCAGCCTTCGGCTGAGGGCCAGCCCCAGGTCCCGCTCGCTCCAGAGGTCGATATCGTCGTCCACGACCACGATGATCTGGTTGTGCTCCTCGGCCGTCATGGCGGCAAACGCCGCCAGCTTCCCCTCGCCTTCGACGCGCTTGGTGATCTGGACCCACGTGATGCCGAGCCAGAGCCTGATCTGGCGGACGGTGGGCACGGCCAGCTTGACGGCATTGAAGGTTCGGATGGTGTTGTAGCCGCCCCAGCCGCCGCGGCCCCGGTCGGTGGTGACCAGGTCATGGTAGATGGCGTCGTGGCGCATGGTGATGGCGGTGACGCGGATGAGGTAGGCGGGCTTGTTGCCCCTACCGTAGTGGGTCCACTCGGGGAACGGCCCGTCGGTGCTGGAAGGACGGGGGTCGTCTATGACCCCCTCGATGATGATCTCCGCGGCTGCCGGCACATCCAGCTCCACGGTCTCCCCCTGGACGACCTCCAGGGGCTCTCCCAGGATGCCTCCCGCCACGTCCAGCTCGCTGAAGTCGCCCAGGCTGCCCCGGGCGAGGGCGGCGGTGCCCACGGCGGGGTGGTGCCCCAGCACGATGGCCACCTCCATGGGCTTGCCCATCTGGGCATAGCGCCAGGCGATGGGGGCAGCGTCGTGGAGGGGGTTGATCATGGCGCCCAGGAGGTTCTTCCCCTTCACTTGGTGGCGGTAGACGCCCACGTTGAGGGTCCCTGTCTCAGGGTCCCGGCAGATCATGCATCCTGGGGTGATGTACTTCCCCGCCTGAGGGACGGCGCTCTGGGGGATGGGGAGGCGGGCGAGGTCAACGTCTGCGCCCTTGATGATGACCTCCTTGACCGGGGCCCGGGAGGCAGGGACTCGTTTGGTGGGCTTGCGCTCATCCAGTCGCTTCTTGTACTCCCGCTGCAGGTCCCGGTCTGTCCACCGGGAAGGGTCAAGGCCCAGCGAGAGGCCATGCAGCTCCCGGGAGACATCCAGGTTCAGGACGATGGGCATGGTGCTGCCCTCGACCTCCGGACAGAAAATGACGGGGAAGCGGCCCTCGTGGGCCAGTTTCTCCCGAAGGAGGGCTATCTCCAGGTGGGGGTTGATGCGCCGGCCGACCTCGACGTAGCCGGTCTCCTGGAGAAGCCCTTTGGCATCGGCTTCCTTGACTTGGGCGAGGAACGATCTGAGGTCCTTGCTCACGCTGGTTGCCTCCTCCCTCCGACCATGGGTTGGGGATGCGGCCATTGTGTTGGCATCGCCTGAACGGCGCCTGAACAGGTGGCGGGTGGCCCTGAAAAAACTTTGAACGCCCCGTCACTAGAGGCTATTCGGGAAACCCTCACTCCCTGTACCCCCTCTCCCTTGGCAAGGGAGAGGGGGAAGAAAAGATAGCTGGGGGACACCCCCAGACCCCCGCCATCCCGACCCGTCGGGATGGACTCCCCCGAGGCGTATTTCCGAACCACTTCTAGTGACCCGTCCCCGAAAAAAAGGCCCCAAATTGTCATTGCGAGGAGTCCCGATGGAATCGGGACGACGAAGCAATCTGGAGGAGGGGTGGCAGCCGCTCATTGGGGACGGGCTAGCTTGGTATTCGGGGCGTAGGCGCGCTCCGCGTACTGGTGGACCATGCGCTGGGCGTTGAAGAACGAGCCGTTCAGGGCAATGGCCGAGCGCATGACCTGGGCGAAGGCCAGGGGCCTGGAGGTGAACATGGGAAGAATGACGTACTCCAGCTTGTCGTAGAGGGAAGCGGTCTCTCGGTCCGGCGGGGTGTCGCTGGGGTGGTCATCGCCAATGGCCCACCCCGTCACGCCTTCCACGCGCCCTTCCACCCACCAGCCATCCAGGACGCTCAGGCTGGGGACGCCGTTCAGGGCGGCCTTCATGCCACTGGTGCCCGAGGCCTCCTGGTACTTTTGCGGGGTGTTGAGCCAGAGGTCCACCCCAGCGCACAGGTATTGGGCGATAGCCATGTCGTAATCCTCAACGTAAACAAAGCGGACCGCGTCCCGAAGAGCGGCGGCGGCCTGGAAGACCCGCTGGATCATGGCCTTGCCCTCCTCGTCCCGGGGGTGGGCCTTGCCCCCGTAGACCACCTGAAGGGGCCCTTGCTGTCGCGCGATGCGGCGGAGGCGCTCGGGGTCGCTGAGGAGCAGGTCATGCCTCTTGTATGCGGTGGCCCGCCGGGCGAACCCCAGGGTCAGAGCGGAAGGATCAAGGCGAGTCCCTGTCCGGCGCGACACCTCGGTAAGAAGCTCGCCCTTGGCGGCGGCGTGAGCTTCCTGGATCTGCTCGACGGGAATTCCCACGGCGTGCCGCAGGTAGCGGTTGTCTAGCCGCCAGTCCGGGATGTGACGGTCGTAGAGGCGGCGGAAGGGGTACGAGGTCCAGGTCACGGCGTGGACGCCGTTGGTGATGGCATTGATGGGAAAATCGGGGAACAGGGCGGCGGAGGTAGCCCGGTGGAGCATGGCGACGCCGTTGATGTACCGGGAGAGGGAGAGGGCCAGGTAGGTCATGTCCAGGCTGCTGTTGTCGCAGCACCCGGCAGCCAGCAGGGCATTGACCCGCTCTCTCCCAAGGACCTGCGTCGCGATACTCAACGGGAACCGGTCGTGGGCGGCGCGGACCGGCGTGTGGGTCGTGAAGACACACCGCTGGCGTACCGTTTCCACGTCCTCGGGTGTCGCGGAGGCAAGGCCCCGGCCCCAGGTCTGCTCCTCCAGCAGGGCCAGGCCCAGAAGGGCGGAGTGCCCCTCGTTCATGTGGAAAGCCTGGACCCTCTCGTACCCCAGGGCGCGCAGCATCGCCACCCCTCCCATGCCGAGAACCGTCTCCTGGCACAGGCGGTAGCGGTCGTCCCCTCCGTACAGGTGGTCGGTGATGGCCTGATCCCAGGGGCTGTTTTCCGGCAGGGCAGTGTCCAGGAAATAGACCGGCACGGTGCCTCCCGAGACTCCCCGCATCAGCGAGCGCCATGCCCGTATCGTCACCGGTCGGCCTTCAAGAGAGACCTGGACCCGGGGCGCCATGGGTTGGAGCAGCGGTTCTGGCGACCACGCCGCCGGACTCTCCGACTGCTTCCCCTGGGCATCCAGGTGCTGGCGGAAATACCCCTTGCGGTACAGGAGGGTGACTCCGACCATGGCCATGCCGGCATCGGCGGCCGCCCGGAGGAGGTCGCCCGCCAGCACGCCCAGGCCTCCGCTATAGGTGGGCATGGCGGAGTCCAGGGCGACTTCCATGGAGAAGTAGGCGACGGGGGAGGCTTGCGTCCCTTGGGCTTTGCGTGGCATGCGACCCACTGTATCTACCGGAACCGAGGGGGCAAGTCAAGCCCCGTTCCAGTTTTCCATCATAGTCCATGGTCCCCGCCCAAGGCCAGCGGCCTCCGTCTGGCGCAGGGCCTTTCAATTGTCGGCTTCACCCCCTCTCTGACTCTCCCCCGTGCAACGGGGGAGAGAAATCCCTTCCCCCGCTCGCGGGGGAAGGCTAGGATGGGGTTACAGGAGCCAGGGACTTCTCTTATGGATAACTGAAAGACCCTGCCGTCTGGCGGGCCGTCTCCACCGGCTCCGCCATGGAGCCTCCGCGGCGCCCCAGGG
>JACQOS010000094.1 GCA_016202425.1 Chloroflexota bacterium | reverse complement strand
GGGCGCTATGATCAACCGCTCGTGGTGAGCCTAGTTTACCCTGAGCGCAGCCGAAGGGAACCATACGAGCGGAGGGAAAGTCCCGCTCATGTCCTTCGACGGTGCTCAGGATGAGCGGGACTTGAAGTATGACACGTTTACGCGGATTCACGTCATTAGATACTAGAGGCCCGTCCACCGTGACGGGGCAGCTGGGCAGGGTCTCCCTTGGGCAAGATGGCAAGCCATGGAGGAGTGTCCTTTGAGTAGAGGCGTGTGGTACCGCTACCGGGACTTGCTCCCTCTGACAGACGCAACCCCCCTCATCAGCCTGGGGGAGGGGGATACCCCGCTGGTGCGCTCCCGCTACCTGGCCGTGGAGGTAGGATGCAAGGAGCTCTACTACAAGCTGGAAGGCTGCAATCCCACCGGGTCGTTCAAGGACCGGGGCATGGTGGTGGCGGTGGCCAAGGCGCTGGAGAGCGGGAGCACCGCCATCATCTGCGCTTCCACCGGGAACACCAGCGCCTCGGCAGCGGCCTATGGCGCCCACAGCGGTCTGAGGACCATCGTGCTCGTCCCCAGAGGGAGCGTGGCCACGGGAAAGCTGGCCCAGGCTATTGCCCATGGGGCACAGGTGCTGACGGTCGACGGGAACTTCGACCAGGCCCTGGAGCTGGTGCGGGCGCTGAGCGCCACCTATCCCATCACCCTGGTGAACTCCCTGAACCCCCACCGGCTGCAGGGGCAGAAGACTGCTGCCTTTGAGATAGTGGATGACCTGGGAGGGGCGCCAGACTACCTTTTCATCCCCGTGGGAAATGCGGGCAACATTACCGCCTACTGGATGGGCTTCTGTCAGTACCATGAGCTGGGGAAGAGCCCGAACCGGCCGGCGATGATGGGGTTCCAGGCGGCGGGGGCGGCGCCCCTGGTGCGGGGTGCTCCCATCTCGGAACCTCAGACCATCGCCACGGCCATCCGCATAGGGAAGCCGGCCAACTGGCAGGGGGCCGTCGCCGCCCGGGACGAGTCGGGGGGAGCCATTGATGCGGTCACCGACGAAGAGATCCTGGCGGCCTACAAGCTCATGGCCAGCCGGGAAGGCATTTTCTGCGAGCCCGCGTCTGCCGCTTGCGTGGCGGGCCTTCTGAAGTGCGCCCGGGGGGGTGTTGACTTCCGGAGCAAGAGGGTGGTCTGCGTCATCACCGGAACGGGGCTGAAGGAGCCGGAGCTGGCGGTCCGCCACGCTGGTGTGCCGCTGCAAAACGTGTCCAGGGACCTTGGCGAGGTGGAACGGGCCCTTCGGCTCGCGGTGCCTCTCTTCCGGGAGCGGTAGCTCATGACGCAGACGCGCACCCTTCAGGAGGCTGTCCGGGAGATTCTGCAGAGCGTGGGCGAGGACCCGCAGCGCCAGGGGCTAAGAGGGACACCGGAGCGCGTGGCGAGACTCTACCTTGAGCTCTTCTCCGGGGTGGGGAGAGACCCCCTGGAGGAGTTCACGGCGGAGTCCGCCGAGGGCCAGCACGGTGCGGTGGCCCTTCGGGGCATCCCCTTCTCCTCCATGTGCGAGCACCACCTGCTGCCCTTCTTCGGTTCGGCCTCCATTGGCTACCTGCCCGAGGGCAGGGTCGCGGGGTTGAGCAAGATCGTGCGGGTCCTGGAGGTGCTGGCCCGCCGTCCGCAGCTTCAGGAACGGCTGACTAACCAGGTGGCCGACGCCCTGTACCAGGCACTGGCGCCCGCCGTGGTGGCCGTGGTGCTGAATGCGGAGCACCTGTGCTTGAGCATACGGGGCGTCCAGAAGCCTGGCACCAGGGTGGTCACCTACGCCACGCGAGGTGGCGCCGCCGTTTCCTCGCCTGGGCGGGAGGAGCTCCTGGCCCTGCTTCGAGGGACGTGAAGGTGGCCCTGGAGGTTCGCCGAGAGGAGTTCGATCACCTCACCAAGGAGTGGGAGGCCCTGCTGCCCCGGTCCTGGTTCGATACGGTCTTCCTGACGCCTCTTTGGCAACGCCTGTGGTGGGAGGAGCTGGGAGGAGGCGCAGGTCTGCTCCTGGCGGCACTCCGGGAGCAGGGGCGCCTGGTGGCCGTGGTCCCTCTCATGGAGAGCGCGGGGGGCATCAGCTTCCTGGGCGATACCGACCTTTGGGACTATCACGACTTCATCGTTGCTCAAGGGCGGGAGGAGGAGGTGTTTCCCAAGCTCTTCGCCTGGCTTCGAGAGCAGAGATGGCGCTCCCTTGACCTGCGTTCCCTGCCCCAGGGCTCTCCCACGCTGGAGCACCTGCCGTCCCTGGCCAGAGCGGCGGGATACGCCGTCAACGTCACCCAGGAAGACGTGGCCCCTGGGGTGGCCCTCTCTGGCTCCTGGGAGGAGCACCTCGCTCGCCTCTCCAAGAAGGACCGCCACGAGGTCCGGCGCAAGTTCCGGCGGTTGGAGCAGGCCGGTCGTTACGGCTGGTACTCGTGGAACGGCGCCACGCCGCTGGCGGGAGCCCTGGAGCAGTTCCTTACCCTCATGCGGGGTAGCCGCGAGGACAAGGCGATCTTCCTGACGGCCGAGCGGGAGCGGTTTTTCCGCCGCATGGCCAGTGAGCTGGCCCAGGCCGGGCTGCTTCGGCTATTCTTCCTCCAGGTGGATGACACCGTCGTGGCGAGCGCCCTGTGCTTCGACTACGCCTCCCGGAGGCTGCTCTACAACAGCGGGTACGATGTGGAGTACGCGTCCCTCAGCGTAGGGCTTCTGCTGAAGGCGCTCTGTTTGCGGGACGCCATCGAGTCCGGGATGGCGTATTTCGATTTCCTCAGGGGGAGCGAGCGCTACAAGTACGAGCTGGGCGGCACGGATGTGATATTGTATCGTTTGCTCGTCGAGCGCTAGCGTCCTGTCAGGTTGAACCTGTCTCAAAACTCCTTACTGGGGGAGTCCATCCCGACGGGTCGGGATGGCAGGGGTCTGGGGGTGTCCCCCAGATTCGTTATCTTCCCCCTCTCCCGCCTCAGGCGGGAGAGGGGGCCAGGGGGTGAGGGTTTTGAGATGAGCTCGTTGTGAGGGTGCCATGCGAGGGTGCAGGGGGCAAAGCCCCCTCCTTTGGGTGACGCGACACCAGGAGGTGCGACTGACATGAGCGGGCGCGACGAGGGGGGCAGAAGTTGACCCGGCGGATCGCCTGCATCAGCGTCCACGGTTGTCCTCTGGCACGGCTGGGGACCCGCGACACGGGCGGCATGAGCGTCTACGTGCGGGAGCTGTCGCGCGGGTTGGGTCGCCTGGGCGTGGCCGTGGACGTGTACACGCGGGTCCACGATCCGGCGGAGCCCAGCGTGGTGGAGCTCGGGCCCAACGCCCGGGTCATCCACGTCCAGGGAGGGGAGCCAGGGTTGGGCAAGGCGGACCTGTTTGCCCGCCTTCCGCTCTTCCTGGAGGGCCTGCTGGCCTTTCAGCGGCAGCACGGCCTGCGCTATGACCTGGTGCATACGCACTACTGGCTGTCGGGCTGGGTGGGGCTGCGGCTGGCGCGGGAGTGGGGCCACCCCCTCGTGGCGACCTTCCACACCCTGGCCGAGGTGAAAAAGAGGGTGAGGGTTGGGGAGCAGGAGGATGAGCGACGCACCGCCGTGGAGCGGGAGGTGGTGGCAAGGGCGGACCGGGTGATCGTCTCCACGCCCCACGAAAGGGCGGCCCTGCGCCACCTCTACGGGGCGCGCGAAGACAAGGTGTGCGTGGTTACCCCTGGCGTGGACCTGGCGATGTTCCGCCCCGGCAGTCGTCAGGCGGCCCGCCTGAGGCTGGGGCTGAACGGACATCGGGTGTTGCTGTACGTGGGCCGCCTGGAGCCCATCAAGGGAGCGGAGGTGTTGCTGCGCGCCGTCGCCTCGCTGGAACCGGGCGAAGACGTCTGTCTGCTGGTGGTGGGCGGCGACGGCGAGGGGGACGAGCGCGTGCGAGACCTTCGCCGCTTGGCCCAGGAGCTGGGCATCCAGGACCGGGTGGACTTCCTGGGCAGCCAGCGCCACGACCTTTTGCCGTATTTCTACCAGGCGGCGGATGTGTGTGTGGTCCCTTCCCACTACGAAAGCTTTGGCCTGGTGGCCCTGGAGGCCATGGCGTGCGGCACTCCGGTGGTGGCCTCCCGGGTCCCGGGGCTCCAGACCATCGTCCGGGACGACCGGTCTGGCTATCTGGTGCCCTGGCACTGCCCCGATGCCTACGCCGGCCGCATCGAGGTGCTCCTGGCCAACGAGGACCTGCGGCAGTCCATGGGCCGAGAGGGCCGCTCCATCGCCGATGCCCTGGGATGGGAGCGGACCGCAGCCCGGGTGCTGGAGGTCTATCGGGAGCTGTGGGGCCTAGCCCCCAGTTAGCCGCTGGGTGCCCAGAGGCTGGCAAGGGGTTTGCCAGTACCTACTGTCGGAAAAGGGCGCTATGATCAACCGCTCGTGGTGAGCCTAGTTTACCCTGAGCGCAGCCGAAGGGAACCATACGAGCGGAGGGAAAGTCCCGCTCATCC
>JACQOS010000093.1 GCA_016202425.1 Chloroflexota bacterium | reverse complement strand
TCGCCTCTCTCCATCACCACCTCACCGCTAGCAGGCTGCTGAAAAAGGGGAGTCCAGAGGGCCGACTTATCGGCCCTTTGGCGGGGGTCTGGGGGTGTCCCCCAGATACAACTTCTTCCCCCTTCCTGGCCAGGAAGGGGGACAGGGGGATGGTCGAAAGGGTTTTTCAACACCCTGCTAGGAGAGCGGCGTGTCTGGCCCCATGGCCTCCAGCAGGCGTTTCACCTCCTGCAGGAACGCCGCGCCCTCCGCCCCGTCCAGCACCCGGTGGTCAAAGGTGAGGGACAGGACCATCATGGACCGCACCGCAATGGCATCCCCCGCAACCACCACGGGTCGCTTGATGATGGCCTCCGTGGCCAGCATGGCCGCCTGCGGCGGGTTCAGCAGGGGTTGGGAAATCAGCGCGCCCAGGGCCCCGGTGTTGTTCAGCGTGAACGTACCGCCCTGCACATTCTCCAGCGTCAGTTTCCCGGCCCGGGCCCGGTCGATGAGTTCTCGGGCCGCCCTGGCCAGCGCGCCGATACCCAGTCGGTCGGCGTCGTGAATGACGGGGACGATGAGGCCCTGAGGCGTAGCCACGGCTATGCCGATGTTGATCCGCTTTTTGAGCACGATCTTGTCCCCACCCCACGTGGCGTTCAGGAGCGGGTGCCTCTTGAGCCCCTCCGCGATGGCCTTGATGAAGAAGGGGAGATACGTCAACTCAAACCCTTCCCGCCGCTGGAACTCCTCGCGCACCGACTCCCTGTACCGGACCAGGGACGTCACGTCCACCTCAACGGACGTCCAGGCCTGCGGGACCTCCCGGGCACTCCTGGCCATGTTCTCTGCGATGAGCCGCCGGACGGGTGTGAGGGCCAGGGCCTCTTCCTCGGCGCTCGCGCCGGGCGCCTCCGCAAGCCGAGGGGCCGGGCGTGCTGGGGCGGCCCTCCTCTCCTCCAGGTACCTCAGCACATCCTCCCGGTTCACCCGGCCGCCGATACCCGTCCCCCGGACCTGGGAGAGATCAATGCCATGCTCCTCTGCCAGCTTGCGGACCACGGGGGAGTACCGGGGGCGCTCCACGGCGGGCGCGGCCGGCTGGGCCGCCGCCTCCTCACCTGCACCCGTGGGCCCCACGGGACGCTCGTCCTTCAGCAGGACCCCCGTTCGGCCAATGGGCTGAGGAGTGGCCGCCGGCGGACCGGAGGCGGAAGGGACAGGGGCGACCTCCGCTACGGTCTCCGTCGTCTCCATCTCGGCAATGGGGCTGCCCATGGGGACCGTCGCCCCTTCAGAGGCGAGAATGGCCGTCAGCCTGCCCTCGTAGGGCGAAGGGACTTCCATGGTCACCTTGTCCGTCACCACCTCCACCAGCGGGTCGTACTTCTGGACCGTGTCGCCCACGCGCTTCAGCCACTTGCCGATGATGCCTTCCGTGACGGACTCGCCTACGTGGGGCAGGTGGACCACTGTAGCCATGGATGGCTCCTTCTCCTCTGTGGCCGCGCCACAAGCGATTCGGAAACGTGTTTCATACCGCCCTCTGAAGGGGGCGGTACGATGCCCCCGCCCCTTCGGCTCTGCTCAGGGCAGGCTTCAGGCGGGGTCGCCAGGTGATTTTCCGAACCGCCTCTAGTACGCAACCAGTTGGCGCAGCGCGCCAGCGATCTTCTCCGGGCTCAGCATGAACGCTGCCTCCAGGGGCGGACTGAAAGGCATGGCGGGGACATCCGGGCCCGCCAGGCGGGTCACCGGCGCATCCAGGGCATCGAACGCCTGCTCCGCGACAACGGCCGCCACCTCCGCCCCAATCCCCAGGAACCGGTTGTCCTCCTGGACCACCAGCACCCGGCCTGTCTTCCTGGCGGAGGACAGCACCGTTTCCGTGTCGAGAGGTCGTACGGTGCGCAGGTCCACCACCTCCACCCCCACCCCCTCCTTTGCCAGCGTCTCCGCGGCCTCCAGGCAGTAGTGGAGCATCAGCCCGTAGGTCACGCAGGTGACCTGCTGTCCCTGCCGTTTCACGTCGGCGACGCCCAAGGGCAGGATGTACTCCTCCTCCGGCACCTCGCCCCTCACCAGCCGGTACGTCCGCTTGTGCTCCAGGAACAACACCGGGTCCTCGTCCCGGATAGCCGACTTCAGGAGCCCCTTGGCGTCGTAGGGGGTCGCCGGCGTGACCACTTTCAGCCCGGGCGCGCGGGCAAAGTAGGCCTCCACGCTCTGCGAGTGATACAGCCCACCCCGGACCCCTCCCCCATAGGGGGCGCGCACCACCATCGGCACATGCACCGACCCGTGGGTACCGTACCTGGCCCGGGCTGCCGTTCCCACGAGCTGGTTCACCGTCGGCCAGATGAAGTCGGCAAACTCGATCTCCACGATGGGGCGCTGGCCCTGAAGGGCAGCCCCGATGCCGATGCCCACCAGCGAGGACTCCGCCAGGGGTGGATCGATGACCCGCCCCTCCCCGAACTCCTCCAGGAAACCCTGCGTTGCCAGGAAAACGCCTCCGCGCTTGCCCACGTCCTCGCCCATCACGAACACCCGAGAGTCCCGCCGCATCTCCTCCAGCATCGCCTCGCGGACAGCCTCGATCACCGATTTCACTGCCATGGCGCTCCTTACTTCTACGGCGCTCCGGTGGCCTGCCGTTATGGTACCCCGAGAGGACATCCGTTGGCTAGCAGTATTATACCTGCCGCCTGTCGCACTGTCAGGCCGGCATGCACCCACGAGGCCGTTTTTGACGGCCTGCGCTCTGGCGCCTAACATGTTGGTGCCGACGCCTGCCCACCCGAACGGGACCGGGAGCGCTGGCCACAGCACGCCTCCATGAAGCGACCCCCACCCTCCCGAGAACCTCGCCGCCCCTTCACCGCCTGGGACCCCGTGGCCCGCTGGTACGACGCCCTGGTGGGGGAGGAGGGCAGCGAGTACCACCGCAAGCTGGTCATGCCCGGAGCCCTGCGGCTGCTGGACCTGCGGCCGGGGGAGCGGGTCCTGGACCTGGCCTGTGGGCAAGGAGTCTTCTGTCGCCTCCTCCAGAAGGCACCAGTCCACGTCACAGGCGTGGACGCCTCGGAGGAGCTGGTCCACCTGGCCCGGAGGCGCTCCAGCAAGCACATCACCTACCTGGTGGGGGATGCCCGCCGTCTGGAGGAACTCCCTTCCGAGAGCTTCGACGCCATGGCCTGCCTGCTGGCCATCCAGAACATCGACCCGGTGGAGCCCGTCTTCGATACGTGCGCGCGCCTCCTGCGACCGGGTGGCCGGCTGGTGCTGGTGCTGACCCACCCGTGCTTTCGTGTGGCCCGCCAGAGCGGCTGGGGCTGGGACGAGGAGCGCGAGCTGCAATACCGCAGGGTGGACAGGTACGCCACGCCCCTCAAGGTCCCCATCCAGATACACCCCGGGTCTCAACCTCGCAGGGTCACCTGGACCTTCCATCGCCCCTTGCAGACCTATGTCCAGGGGCTCGTGCGTGCAGGGATGTGGGTGGACGTGCTGGAGGAGTGGGCGTCCCACAAGGCGAGCCAGCCGGGGCCTCGTGCCAACGCGGAAAACCTGGCCCGCCAGGAGATACCCCTCTTCCTGGCGCTCAGGGCGGTCAAGGTTTCGCCACATCTCCGTGAACCCCCGCCCGACCGCTAAGTAGCCTATCAGCTAGCTAGTCCGCAGGTAGGCATCGCCCAACAGTAACAGCCCCACCACCAGCAGCACCAGCCCCATGACCAGGATGAGCGTGCTCAGACGTACCCTGCCCGTCAGCCTGGCGCCGTACCAGGTCCCTATCATCCCCGAGATGCCCATGAGCACCAGCAGAAGGCCGTCAACCTCGCCCTGGACGCCGTGCCCAACGAAGCCCGCTGCCCCCATCAAGAGGCCGATGACCAGGTTAGTGCCCGCGGCGACGCGCGGGTCGATGCCCAGAATGCGCACCATGGCCGGCAGGCGAATGCTCCCCAGAATCAGCCCCACCGCACCCCCCAGGAGCCCCACACCCAGGCCGATCCCGGTCTCCGCCGTCATACGTCCCGGCGTGAACCGCTCCTGCCTCGCCTCACCGACCCTTTGCTCGGGTGCGGTCCGCTCGCGCCATCCCCGCCGTGTGAGCTCCACACCCTGCCAGACGACGAACACCCCAGCCAGGGCAATGAGCAGCTCCTCGTTGACCCTTCCGCTCAGGAACCCGCCCAGGAAGGAGCCGATAACGGCGGGAATACCCATGACACCCACCACCCGCCAGTCTACTCGCCGCTCCCGAACGTGGCGGATGGAGCCGGTCAAGGCGCTGAGGGCGCTGACCAGGATGTTCGTGCCCGCGGCCACAGGCGCTGGGAACCCCAGCAAGAGCAGGGCTGGCAGCCGCATCGTGCCCAGGGCGAGCCCCACAAAGCCTCCCAGGACCCCCACGCCGAAAGAGATAGCGGTAAGAAGGACCGCCTGCCAGGCGGTGGCCTGCGAGGCGAGACCGATGGCCTCCAGGATGTCAGCCATGAAAGGCGATATCCCACGTGAGCTGGCCCGCCCTGGATGCCGACCCTAACGCCATGTCATCCATTCTGCTCATCCCGCGCCTTCTGCTGCAGGGCGTAGAGGGCGTTGATGGCCTCCAGGGGCGTCATGGCGTTCACGTCCAGCCGGAGAAGGTCCTCTACCACCTCAGGGTTGACCAGGAGAAGCTCCAGTTGTTTCCCCTTCTCGCGGCGGCGCCTGGGGGTGCGGCCGTCTGCCGGGCGGTTGCCCTCCAACTCGCGGAGTACCTCCCAGGCCCGGTGGACCACGTCCCTGGGGAGCCCTGCCAGTTGCGCGACGTGGACCCCGTAGCTTCTGTCCGCGCCGCCGGGCACGACGCGGTGCAGGAACACCACCTTCCCTCCCTCCTCGGCCACGGCCACCGTGTAGTTGCAGGCCCCGGGGAGCACCCGCGCCAAGTCTATCAGCTCGTGATAGTGCGTGGCGAACAGGGTCCGGCAACCCAGGCGAGGATGGTTGTGGATATGCTCTGCCACCGCCTGGGCAATGGAGAGGCCATCGTAGGTGCTGGTCCCCCGGCCGATCTCGTCCAGAATGATGAGCGAGCGGTGCGTGGCGCTGTTCAAGATGTTCGCCGTCTCCACCATCTCCACCATGAAGGTGGACCTGCCCCGGGCCAGGTCGTCCTGGAGACCGATGCGGGTGAAGATGCGGTCGACGAGCCCGATGGTGGCCGAGCGGGCCGGGACAAAGCTGCCTGCCTGGGCCATGAGGACGAGGAGGGCCACCTGCCGGATGTAGGTGGACTTGCCGGACATGTTGGGCCCCGTGATGATGACGAGGCTACCCTTCTCGGGCGAGAGCAAGGTGTCGTTGGGAACGAAGCTCCCCGGCGGCAACACGCGCTCCACCACCGGGTGCCTCCCATCCCTGATCTCCAACCTGAGGCTGTCGTTGACCTGGGGGCAAACGTAGTCGTAGCGGTCCGCCGCCTCCGCCAGGGCGGCGAAGACGTCCACCTGGGCCACGCTCTCCGCCGCGGCCAGCATCTGGGGGGCTGCTTCGCCCACCTGACGGCACACCTGGCGGTAGAGCGAGGCCTCCAGCTCTTGCAGCCTCTCCCGGGCGTTGAGGACCAGGTTCTCGTACCCCTTCAGCTCGGGGGTGATGAACCGCTCGCCGGTGGTCAACGTCTGGCGACGCTGGTACTCGGGCAGGACCCGGGCGATGTGGGGGTTGGTGACCTCGATGTAGTAGCCGAAGACCTTGTTGTAGCCCACCTTCAGGTTCTTGATCCCCGTGCGCTCGCGCTCCCGGCCCTCCAGCCGGGCGATGTACTCCCGGGCATCCTGGGCAGCCAGTTTGAGCTCGTCCAGCTCCGGGGAGAACCCTGGCTTGATGACGGTCCCTTCCCCCGGCTGCCCTGGCTCCTCCTGGAGGGCCTGCGCCAGCAACGACGTGGCCTCCTGGCAGAGGGGGAGCTGCTCAGCCAGCCGCCGGAGAGGTCCAGAGTCCCCTTCCACGGCCAGGAGGGCCGCCAGTTCAGGCAACGCTTCCAAGCTGCGGCGCAGCGCCACCGCCTCCCTGGGAGAGGCAGCGCCGCCGCGCACCCGGTTGGCCAAGCGCTCCACGTCCGCGATTCTCCCCAGGGCCAGCACCACGCGCCCTCTCCGCTCCCGGTCCCGGTGAAAGCAGCCGACAGCCTGCTGGCGACGCCCGATCTCTTCCATGTCCAGCAGCGGCTGCCCCAGCCACCGCCGGAGCAGCCGAGCCCCCATGGCAGTCTTCGTGAAGTCCAGGACCGAGAGCAGCGACGGCCCCTCCTCTCCAGAGCGAGCAGTCTGGAACAGTTCCAGGTTCCGCCTTGTCTGGGCATCCAGCACCATGGCCCCGCTCAGGTCATAGGTGGTGAGGGCGTTCAACCGGGCCAGGGCCTCCCGCTGGTGGTCCCCCAGGTAAGTCAGGAGAGCCCCGGCGGCGCGGACAGCCAAGGGCAGATGCTCGCATCCGTAGGACTCCAACGTGACGGCGCCCAGATGCTCCAGCAGCAGGCGGCGGCAGGAGTCCAGCCGGAAACCCTCGTTGCCCATGCCCGCCGCCTGCTGCCCGGGAGGGAGCATCCCTTCCTGCCCGAGGGGCACCACGACCTCCGCCGGCGCCAGCCGCTCCAACTCCAGGGCCATGGCCTCCCGGCGGAGCTGCGTGACGTGGACGGTGCTGCTGGTGGTGATATCCACGTGGGCCAGTCCCGCCTCTTCCTCCTCCCAGATGGCGGCTGCCAGGTAGTTGTTGGCCCTCTCCTGCAGGAGGAACGGCTCCACCACGGTCCCCGGTGTCACCACGCGCACCACCTCCCGCTCCACCAGCCCCCTTGAGGTGGCGGGGTCGGTCATCTGCTCGCAGATGGCCACCTTGTAGCCCCTCTTGATCAGGCGAGCCATATGGCCCTCCAGGGCGTGGTAGGGAATGCCCGCCAGGGGAACCCGGTGGCCTCGCCCCATCTCCCGCGAGGTCAGCACGATCTCCAGCTCCCGGGCCACCACCTTGGCGTCCTCATCGAAGGTTTCGTAGAAGTCGCCCAGGCGGAAGAGCAGGATAGCATCCGGGTGCTGCTGCTTGATGCGGAGGTACTGGCGGCGGATGGGCGTCGTCATGGGCCGGCTCCAAGAGGCTCTATTGTAGCAGGCCGCGCCTGGAAGCCGCGCGACGCCTGAGAGAGCCCTCAGGGCCTTTCAATTGTCGGCTTCACCCCCTCTCTGACTCTCCCCCGTGCAACGGGGGAGAGAAATCCCTTCCCCCGCTCGCGGGGGAAGGTTAGGATGGGGGTGCAGGAGCCAGGAACTGCTCTTATGGATAACTGAAAGGCCCTGAGAGAGCCCTGGCCCCACTGCCGGGTTGCCATGGCGATAGACAGACGGCGGGCACGGGAGTAGCATGAAGGGCTTGGATGGCACGGATGCGGCGTGGCCCCGCGCCGGCCCCCGGATTGGGAGGCCATGATGCCAAGAGGAACCTGGCTCGGAGCACTCCTGGCCGCGGCCCTGGTGGTGGGAGCGTGCTCGCCGCAGCGGGCGCAACCCATCACTGCCCCTACGCTAACACCGGTACCGGCGGCCACGGCCACCGCTACGGCGCCACCGCCAGTCCAGGAAACCCCCTACGCGCCCGTACCGTCTCCCACCCCCACACCGACGCCACCGTCCGCTCCATCTCCCACCGCTATCTCGGCGCCGTCGCCCACCCCTTCCCCCATGCCAACGGCAACGTCTACGGCGACGGCGACGGCCATCGCCGTCGCTGCCACCCCCACAGCCACCCGCACACCAACACCGGCCCCAACGCCGGCGCCCACGGCGACCCCGGCACCAACCCCCACGTCAGCCGCCGCCCCTTCGCCCACGCTCACGCCCGTCCCCACGGCAGCACCGACCCCAACCTCCACCCCCACCCC
>JACQOS010000017.1 GCA_016202425.1 Chloroflexota bacterium | reverse complement strand
TGTATCTTCTTCCCCCTCTCCCTTGGCAAGGGAGAGGGGGACACAGGGGTGAGGGTTTTGAAATGAGCTCCAAGCAACGCCTGGCCTGGATCAAGATACACGAGGGGGGTGCTTCGGTGACTGGGGTGTGCCAGCTTTGGCCCCGGGCCGGCGGGAAGGGCGCTACACCGCCAGCAGGGTCATGGCCCCGCCCGCCAGGAGAGGGACTCGAAGGTTGTCGTCCAGCGGCAGGGGGAGCAGCTCCGCCGCCGTAGCCACCACCGCCCCCACGGCCATGATCCAGTGGAACTCCACGGCGCCTGCGGCATGGAGCAGTCCCCCCACTGCCAGGCCCGTCGCGACCATGGCCAGGCTTCCCCAGGGGGATTTCCCGAACACCCGTCCTCGGGGGAACCGTCTTCCCACCAGGGCAGCCGCCGGGTCGCCCAGGGCGACGAACAGGACCGCCAGAATGGCGAGGTCGCGCGGGAAAAGGGCGAAGCAGGCCAGTGTCCCTAGCAGCACGTACGTGGCGCCCGTCACGTGGCGTTCCTCTTCCGCCCGCATCAGCCCCCGGAACGCCTGCCGGAACAGCGCGTTGAACCTGGGAAACGCCACCCGCAGGGCCTCGGCGCCCACCATCAGCGTCGCCGTCCCCAGGAGCAGGGTGAGCAGCATGTCTCGCGCCAGAACGAGCGCCAGGACAGGGAACAGCGAGGCCGCCGCCATGTGGAATAAACGCCGGGGCAGGTGGGTCGCCTCCCGGGTAGGGGCATATCGGCCAGGGTCTATCGTACGGGCTACGGTGCGCCGCATGGCCCTCCCTCATCGAAAGCGGAGGTACACAGTATCGGCGGCCTCCCACACCAGTTGGTAGACCTTCATGGCAGGCGGCACCTCGAACAGGACCCAGCCCGCCACCTGGCAGCTCATGGGTGGCTGGCCACACGTCTGGGGCAACTCCACCTGGCCCCAGACGAAGGGCAGGAAGGTGTTCTCTGCCGGCCCGCCCTCGGGCACCTCGCTGCGCTGAGTGAACGGGTCTATTGCCGGGTACTCTCCGGACTCCGTGTCCCGGAGCGTGATGGACTCCGGGGTGATGTTGAAGAGGATCACGTTGGCCTCTCGATTTCGCACCTCCATCTGCGCGGCGGCGAGCCTTCGGTCTGGCTGGCTGGGGCGAATGAGGTAGTGCTTGTCTCCCACGGCGTAGCGCACCTCATCCACCCGGCGCAAGTCCACCACCCGCATCACCAACGCGTTGCCGAACCACCACTCGGTGGCCCTCGGTTCCTGGCCACAGGCCCCAAGCGCCAGAAGCCCCACCGTCGCCAGGGCAAGACGCACCAGGACCGATGGGAGTCGCGCTCGTTGTGGAAAGGCCATGCTGTGGATAGAGCTAGCGGAGAGGCGCCGACGCCACCACGCTCTGAAGCCGGGCGATGACCACCGGCAGCACCGAGAGGACGTACTCCACCTCCTCCTCCGTGTTCTCCCGCCCCAGGGTGAGGCGGAGACTCCCCACGGCCTGCTCCGCCGTAAGGCCGGCGGCCAAGAGCACGTGCGATGGCTCCAGCGAGGCCGAGGTGCAAGCGCTGCCGCTGGAGGCGGCGATGCCTGCCAGGTCCAGCGCCACCAACAGGGGCTCGGCCTCCACGTGCTCAAAGGAGAAGTTCACGTTGTTGGGCAGCCTTTGCGTGGGGTGGCCGTTCAGGCGGGCCCCGGGCACCCGCTCGCAGATGCCTTGAATGAGCCAGTCCCGCAGGCGGCTGGTATGCTGCACCAGCCACGCCTTCCCCTGGACCGCCAGCGCCAGGGCCACGGCGGTCCCCACGATCCCAGGCAGGTTCTCGGTGCCCGCGCGCCGCTGCCGCTCCTGCCCTCCCCCCACCGCCTGGGGCGTGAAGGGGGTACCCCGCCTCACGAACAGGACCCCCACCCCTTTGGGCCCGTGGAACTTGTGAGAGGAGAGGCTCAGCATGTCCACGCCCAGGGCGTGCACGTCCAGGTCCAGGTATCCGGCCGCCTGAACGGCGTCCGTATGGAAGACGATGCTCTTACCCATACGCCTTGCCTTGGCCTTCACCAGGCGGGCGGCCTCTGCCACCGGCAGGATGGTGCCGATCTCGTTGTTGGCCAGCATCATGCTGACCAGGACTGTCCGCCCCGTGATGGAGCGCTCCATCTCCTCCAGGTCTACCAGACCGTACCGGTCCACCGGCAGGTAGGTCACTTCGAACCCCAGGTTCTCCAGGAAATGGCAGCCGTGGAGCACGGCGTGATGCTCGATGCTGGTGGTGATGACGTGGTTGCCCGTGGGCCTCAGGGCCATGGCAGCGCCCTTGAGGGCGGTGTTGTCCGACTCCGTCCCGCCGCTAGTGAAGACGATCTCGGCGGGCCTGCACCCCAGGGACTCGGCCACCTTCTCCCGGGCCTCGTCCACGGCCTTCCGGGCCTCCTGGGCGAGCCCGTACAGGCTGGAGGGGTTCCCGTACTTCTCGGAGAAGTAGGGCAGCATTGCCTCCAGGACCTCGGGCCGCACGCGCGTCGTGGCCGCGTGGTCCATGTAGACGGGCCTTGCTCTGGAATAGGGTGTTGGGGCTGCGTCTGGATGCATCGCGAACCTGTCCCCCGGGCGACGTTCCGCCTCATTGTAGCACACGGCCGCTGCCGGGCCGGGGAGGCGCCCTATTCCCGAAGGGGGAGGCTTCCCCACCGGACCACCGAGGGGTCTGAGACCAGGCGCTCCTCCTGGAGGAGCTGCCGGATGCTCGCCAGGGTGGTGTTAGGGTCCTGGGTCACCTGGACCCAGTCCGGTCCCTCGGGAATCCAGTAGGGAGAAGTGATGCGGACGACCACCTTCTCCTTGGGGTTGAAGTAGATGCCCACGTAGGTCTTCTGCATAGAATTCATCTCAGAACCCTCACCCCCTGGCCCCCTCTCCCGTCTCAGGCGGGAGAGGGGGGAGATAACAAATCTGGGGGACACCCCCAGGCCCCTGCCATCCCGACCCGTCGGGATGGAGTCCCCCAGAAAGGAGTTTTGAGCCAGGTTCTAGTCGCGTCGTGCAAGTTACTCCACCGTCACGGTCTTCGCCAGGTTGCGGGGCTGGTCCACATCGCAGCCCCTGCGCACGGCGATGTGGTAGGCCAGAAGCTGCAGCGGAACCACGGTGACCAGGGGTGCCAGGAGCAGCGGAGCGGCCGGGACCTCGATGGCGTGGTCCACCTGCCTTCGGAGTTCCGTGTCGCCCTCGGTGAGGAGAGCGATCACCGTGCCTCCCCGGCTCTTCACCTCCTGGACATTGCTCCGCATCTTGTCGTACAGATGGTCGCGGGGTGCGATGGCCAGCACGGGCATGCGCTCGTCGATGAGGGCGATGGGCCCGTGCTTCATCTCTCCGGCGGCGTACCCTTCGGCGTGGATGTAGCTCACCTCCTTGAGCTTCAGCGCTCCTTCCATGGCGACGGGGGTGTGGATGCCACGGCCCAGATACAGGAAATGGTCGTACTTGAAGAAGAGCCGGGCCAGCTCCCGAATGTGCCGGTCCTGCTCCAGCGCCTGGCCCATCAGGCGCGGGACGGTGGTGACGTCCCGTAGGAAGCCGGTCAGTTGCTCCTTCCCCAGCCTTCCCCGCAGTTTCCCCAGGGCCAGGGCCAGCAGGTACAAGGCCAGCAGGGCGCCTGTCAGGCACTTGGTGCTGGCCACGCCGATCTCCGGCCCCGCGCGGATGAGGACCGCCCCGTGGGCCATCCGGGTAGCCTGGCTGCCCTCCACGTTGCAAATGGTGATCTGGGGCGCTCCTGCCCGGGCGGCCTCCTCCATGGCCCCCAGCGTATCCACTGTCTCGCCCGACTGCCCTACCGAGACCACCAGCGTGCGCTCGTCCAGGATGGCGTTCCTGTAGCGGAGCTCCGAGGCGTTGTCCGCCTCGGCGGGGAGGCCCGTCAGCGCCTCCATCATGACCCGGCCCACCTGGCAGGCGTGGTAGCTGGTCCCCATGCCCGTGAGCACCACCCTGTTCCATCGTAGAACGTCGGCCTGGGAGAACGGGAAGCCTTCCAGGCGCACGTCGGGCGGCTCCAGGGAGATGCGCCCGCCCAGAGCCCGGCTCATCGTGTCGGGTTGCTCCATGATCTCCTTGAGCATGAAGTGGCGGTACCCACCCTTCGCTACTGCCACGGCATCGTACGGTGCCTGGTGGGGCCTCTTGTCCACCGGCGAGCCATCCAGCATCCAGTACCGGGCCCCTTCAAGGCCAATGGCGACCACTTCCCCGGGCGCGAGAAAGGCCACCTGCTTGGTGTAGGGCAGGAGCGCAGGAAGGTCGCTGGCCAGGAACATCTCCCCCTGCCCGTAGCCGACGGTGATGCCTCCAGCGTTGCCCATGCGGAAGGCCACGAGCTGCTGCGGCGCATCCACCTGCATGGCCACCACGGCCTGGGCCCCCTGGAGCCGCTTGGCCGTTTCCCGCACCGCCACATCGAACGACTTCTCCTCCCGGAGCAACTCTTCCAGCAGGTGGGCGATGACCTCGCTGTCCGTCTCGGAGGTGAAGCGGTGGCCCTGTGCCGCCAGCTCCCCCTTCAGCTCCAGGTAGTTCTCGACGATCCCGTTGTGCACGATCACCACGCGGCCCTGGCAGTCCAGGTGCGGGTGGGCGTTCTCGGTCACCGGGGGCCCGTGGGTGGCCCATCGGGTGTGGCCCACGCCCGTCGTGCCCAGAGGGAAGGCCCCGTTCAGGGAAGAGACCAGGGTTGCCAGCTTGCCGGCAGCCTTTCTGACCGCCACCTCCCCCTCCGGGTCCACCACCGCGATGCCAGCGCTGTCGTAGCCCCGGTACTCCAGCCGCCCCAGCCCTTCCAGAAGGAGAGGGGCCGCCTGCCGGTTTCCTACGTAGCCGATGATGCCGCACATGAACCTGGACCCCTGCCAGCGACCTAGCTGGGCCTTCCGCTGGGCGGAAGGGGCTGACTGGGAATAGTAGCATAAACGCCCCGGTACTGGGGAGGAAGGAGCGCCGCTACCCGCCCCATGATGAACTCGGTGAAGGAGTCCAGCAGGGCGTCGTCCAGCTTCCCCTCCATCACGGGCAGGCTGAAGGGCTGGCCGATGTTCACCTTGATGTGGCAGAAGGGGAAAGCGACGCGCCAGAACCCCGGGATGCGCTCCGTGCCCGTGATGCCCACGGGGAGGATGGTTGCCTGAGAACGGAGGGCAAGGTACGCGACCCCATTTTGGGCCCGACGCATGGACCCCGGGTTCCGGGTCCCCTCGGGAAACACCACCAGCACCTCGTCCTCCCGGAGCTTGCGCAGGGCCCAACGAAGGGCCCTGGCGTCCGGCCCGCCCTCCGCCAGGGGGTGCCCTCCCAGGGCACGGAGCACCGCCGCCACAGGCGCGTTGATGAACAGGCCCTCCTTGGCCAGGAACCATGGGAGCCGGGGGAGCGCCGCCAGCAGGACCGGGGGATCGGCGTTGGCCTGGTGATTCGCCACCACCAGCAACCGGCCCCTGGGGGGAACGCCCTCTTTCCCCACAACCTCCCACCGGCCAAAGGCGAAGAAGCACCCTCGGGCCAGGAGCCTGGCCGCTTCCTTGAGCAGCGTCATCAGCGTGGCTCCCACAGGGAGAGGATGAGCTCCACCACATCATCCACCGTTTTCCCATCCGTCGCGATGATCTGCGCGTCGGGCGCTGGCCGTAGGGGCGATACCGCCCGCGTCGAGTCCATCCGGTCCCTCCGTTCCAGCTCTTCGAGCACCCGGCTGTAGCCTGCGGCCCGCCCCATGTCCTTCAGCTCGGCCACCCGCCGACGGGCCCGCTCCTCCTCCGAGGCCGTGAGGAACACCTTGAGGCGCGCCCCCGGCACCACCACCGTGCCGATATCGCGCCCCGCCATGACGATGGGCCCTTCCCGGGCGATGCGCCGCTGCTGGGCGACCAGGGCCTTCCGCACTCCGGCCACCCGGGCCACCGGCGACACCGCCTCCTCCACCCCCGCATCCGCCAGCAGGGGAGTGACCTCCCGGCCATCCACCCAGATGCGGGCCTCGTCCCCGCTCCCGAAAGCGACTCGCAGGCGCCTCCTGCGGGCCAGGGCGGACAGGGCGCCTGCCTCCTCCAGGTCAATGCCCTCCGCCAGGGCTGCCCAGGCGACGGCCCGGTACATCAGCCCCGTGTCCAGGAACCGGTACCCCAGCCGTGCGGCCAGACGCCTCCCTACCGTGGTCTTCCCCGAAGCCGCGGGACCATCGATGGCGATCACGGGGGGCTGGCTCATCTGACGTCCCTCAGCCTCTGGGACTCCATGGGTCAACGAGAGGGCGGGCCGGATGTTCAGCAAACAGCACCAGGGACGATTATAGAGGGCTCGGGAGGGCCCGACAACGCGAGGAGTTCGGGGCGGCCTCCTCAAGGGATGACGATGGCCCTCAAGACGCGGCCCTCCTCCAGCATCTTGTACCCCTGGTTCACCTGGTCCAGCGGGAAGCGGTGCGAGACGATGGAGCCAGGATGGATCTGCCCTTGCTCTACCAGGGTGAGGAGCGAGGCCAGGTCCGCCAGGCGATAGGTCCTGGAGCCCAGGACGGCGTATTCCAGCCACATGAGCCTGTGCAGGGGCACCGTGACCTCCTTGACGCCGTAGCCCATCACGACGATCCTGCCCCCGGGCCGCGTGGCGCGACAGGCGGCGGCGATCATCTCGGGCGCCCCTGTGGCGTCCAGGGACAGGTGGGCGCCCCCTCCCGTCAGCCGGTTCACCTCCGCCTCTGGGCGGGGAAACTCGCTGGTGGAGACCACCGCTCTGGCGCCCATTCCCAGAGCCCGTTCCAGCTTCCAGGGCTGCCGGCCTATCCCGACCACGGCGCCGCCCAGGGCCGAGGCGATCTGGACCGCCGCCAGGCCCAGGCCCCCGGAGGCCCCGTAGATGGCCACGCTCTCCCCCGACCGCATATGCCCCACGCCTACCAGGGCGTGGTAGGGGGTGGCGAAGGCATCGGCCAGCACGGCGCTCTCCTGGACGGGAGACCCCCTGGGCAGCGGGAACACGCCAGCGGCGGGGACGACGACGTACTCGGCCAGGCCACCATCCCGGTTGCCACCGGGAATGTCGGCGTTAGGGCAGAGGTTGTCCCGCCCCTCCTGGCAATAGGAGCACCGGTTGCACGGCGCGAAGCAGGCGACGAGCACCGGGTCCCCTTCCCGAAATCCCGCGACGCCGGCCCCCGCCCCCGCCACCGTCCCAGAGGTCTCGTGCCCCAGGATCAAGGGCGGTTCCCGCAGGGGACGCATCCCCTCTTTCAGGTGCTCCAGGTCGGTACGGCACAGGCCGCAGGCGGCCACCCGAACGAGCAGCTCCCCAGGGCCGGGCGTCGGCGTCGGCACCTGCTCCACGGCCAGGGGCTTCCCCGGCCAAGAGCCCGGAGGACCGGAGAAAACGGCAGCTTTCATAGGCGGCTGAGCCACCCCGCTCTCGGACCCGTTGGGACCAGGGAAATGGGCTCGCACGCGCTTGTACCAGCTTTTGCTCCCGGTGTCAACGGCCACGCCAGGGGCGACACGCCTGCCGGACCGGCACGGCCCATGGGCAGGGCCTCCCTTCCCTTGTGCCGGGCGACCCGCCGGGGTACCATGAGCCCCGGAAAAGGAGGACGCGCGGCCATGGCACTTCGCTCCCCCCAGCAGTTCATCGAAAGCCTCCGCGATGGCCGAGAGGTGTACGTCCGCGGGCAGCGGGTGGCCGACGTCACCCGCCACCCCTACCTGAGGATCGGTATCGAGACCGCCGCCGTGGACTACCGCGTGGCCCAGGACCCCCAGTGCGGCTCCTTCGCGGTCGTGGAAGAGGACGGCGAGCCCATCAGCCGGTTCTTCCAGGCGCCCAGGACCCCGGACGACCTGTTGAAGCGGCGAGAGCTCATCGAGCACGGCAGCCGGCTGTGCTGTGGCTTTCCCCCCTTCGCCAAGGAGGGCGGTGGCGACGCCCTCAACGCTGTGCTGGTAGCCAGCCGCCACGCAGACAAGGGCTGCGAGACCAACTACCACGCCCGCGCCCTGGAGTACCGCCGCTACCTCTACAAGAACGACCTCAGCGTGGCCATCGCCATGACCGACGTCAAGGGCGACCGCGCCCTGCGTCCCGGGCAACAGCCCGACCCCGATCACTACCTGCACATCGTCGAGGAGCGGCCAGACGGCATCGTCGTCCGTGGCGCCAAGGCCCACCTGACCACCGGGCCCTACACCAACGAGATCCTGGTCCTGCCCACCCGCAACATGACCGCAGAGGAGCGGCACTACGCGGTGTGCTTCGCCGTGCCAGCCAACGCCCCGGGACTGAAGATGGTCTGCAAAGAGGAGCCGTACGAGAACCGGAACCCCTTCGACTACCCCGTGAGCGCCCGCTACGACATGATCGAGGCCCTGGTCATCTTCGACGACGTGTTCGTTCCCCGGGAGCGGGTGTTCCTCAGCGGTGAGCACGAGTACGCCACCCACTTTGTGGAGATGTTCGCCAACTACCACCGGGTGACGGCGGCTACGTACAAGTACCCCTACCTGGAGCTGATGGTGGGGGCAGCCCTGCTCATGGCTGAAGCCAACGGCACCGCCCGGGTAGGCCATGTCCGGGACAAGATCGCCTGGCTCGTGCTCTATGCCGAGACGGTGGCGGCTTTGACCCGGTCGGCCTGCCTCAACCCCACTCAGGACCCCGATACGGGGATGGTCTACCCGGACCCGGTGACCAGCAACGCGGTCAAGTACTACTTCGCCGATAACTACCACGCCGCCATCAAGGCAGTCCAGGACATCGCCGGCGGCATTGTGGTGACGGGGCCCGCGGAGGAGGACTACCGGAACCCCAGCATCGGGCCCCTGGTGGAGAAGTACCTGCGGGGCTCCAGCAAGGTCTCCGGGGAGGCGCGTCTACGGACCATTCGCCTGGTGAAGGACCTCACCGCCTCGGCCCTGAGCGGCTTCTGGGAGGTCACCACCCTCCACGCCGAAGGTTCCCTGGCGGCGGAGCGCCTGGCGGTCCTGGCATCGGGGGACCTGGAGCGGTACCGCTCGCAGGCCCGGCGCGCCGCTGGCCTCGGTGTTCCGGACGCGGGGAGAACGTAGGCGCGGCCCGCCTGGGGTCTCGCCGTGGCCACCCGAGAGGGCCCTTGACGGTATACGCGGTTCCGTGTATGCTCGGGGCGTGCCCCAAGAGCAGGCCCGGAAGAGGAAGTCCCTCTGGGAAGCCGCCCAGGTGCGCGCCCTCCGCCGGCACCTGGGCATGACGCAGCAGCAGCTCGCCGACGAGATGGGCACCCGCCAGCAGACCATCAGCGAGTGGGAGTGCGGCGTGTACCGGCCCCGGGGCGCCTCCCGCACGCTGCTGACCATCATCGCCGAGCGGGCCTCCTTCCCGTACCATGCCGGGCAAGACGGGCCTGCCGGACCGGAGCGGCGGGGATGAAGCCGTCCGGGAGGCCGCCTCTCCTGCCCGAGCGGCTTCTGGCCCGGCTGTGGCGCCAGAGGGCGTGGCGGTGGCAGGGACTGCGGACCCAGGATGGCCGTCGCCTGAGGGTCCTGTACCCCGGACGTCCCAACGGTGGGCCGGGCCCGGACTTCCGGGACGCCCTCCTGCAACTGGACGAGGGTGCCCCCGTCCAGGGGGACGTGGAGGTCCACCTCTCGCCCGCCGGCTGGGAACACCACGGCCACCATCGGGACCGACGGTACAACAACGTTGTCCTCCACGTCACCCTGGAGCCTGGCAGAGGCGAGCGCGCCGTTCGCCATGATGGTCAGCTCGTTCCCCAGGTAGAGCTCAGCGGGATCGAGCGTGGCCCGTCCTCGCACCCGGCGTCCGGCGCCGCCCCGGGCCCTCTGGCCACGCTCCGGAGGTGGCGCGGCCTCCCGTGGCCAGAGCTGGAGGCGTCCCTGGCGCGGGCCGGGCGCCGGCGGTTCCTGGACAGGAGCCTCCGGTGCCGGGAGGCGCTGGTGTGGGCGAAGTCCGAGGAGCCCCTGTACGCTGACCTCCTGGATGCCCTGGGGTACAACCAGAATCGCCAGGCCTTCCGAGAGCTGGCCAGGCGTCTGCCCTGGGGACGGCTCCGCGCCGTGGCCCGGGGGCTTCCCTTGCAGGAACGCCCGTCCTTTTTGGAAGCAGTCCTGCTTTGGGTGGCGGGCCTTGCCCCCGCCAGCGCCCTGCGGCCGGGGCAGACTGCCGCCTGGCCTGCGCCCATGGACCGATCGGTCTGGTGCTTCGCGGGGGTGCGGCCAGCCAATCGTCCGGAGCGCCGCATCGCCGGGGCGGCGGAGCTTCTGAGTAGCCTTGCCGATTCGGGACTGCTCCAGGGGCTCGTTGCCCTGGTGAGCGGTAGCGGCCTTCCCCTCCTGGTCAGGGCGCTGGTGGTGAAGCGCTGTGGTCTTCCCCTCATCGGCCCCTCCCGGGCGCTGGACATGGTGATCAATGTGGTCCTCCCCTGGGTCCATGCCTGGGGTGCGGCGACAGGCGACCTGGCCCTGGCGCGGCGTTGCCTTTGCCTGTACCGGCGGGCGCCACGGCTAGAGGAGAACGAGATCACCCGGGAGATGGCCGCTCTCCTGCACCTGGGAGCGGGGAGGGCGGTGGGAACGGCTGTTGTCCAGCAGGGGCTCCTCTGGATGTACCGCCACCTCCTGGCCTCGGGTCTGGCGGGGCGCGGCCTGCATCCCCCGCCTGCCTTCGCAGCGAGCGGAGGCATGGGCGGCGGAGCTGAACGATACAAACGATACAGCGGGGCGTCGCTCCAAGAGGCTTGAGTTCTGGTAACATGCTCCAGGGAGGCCCCGAGAGAGTAGACACCATGGACGGAACCGACAAAGAGATCCGCGGCATACGCCTCCTGGACCACGAGGAGGTGGTCCTGCTCCTGGGCGCACGGGAAGGCTTGACGGCGCAGCTTCCTTCCCAACAGGACTTCCTGGTGCTCACCACCCACCGGCTTCTGGGCTATTCGCGCGACGGAGGGAAGAGGAGGTCCGTTGTCAGCCCTCTGGACGAGGTGACCACCGTGGAGGTGAGCGATCCGGCCAAAAGCGCGCGGCCCCTGATGACGGGGTCCCTCACGGTGCTGGCGGGCGCGGTCGTCCCGGTCCTGGCGAATCTCCTGGACCTGGGAGGGCTCATCGCCTGGCTCATCGGCATCGTCGCCGTCCTCCTGGGCCTGGTCACCGTTTCCACCTACTTCGTGGCGGAGGAGACCTCCTCGGTCGCCTTTCACACCCGCTCCGGGGGCGTGACCTTCCCCCTGCGCAGCGCCCGCGCCCGGCAGGACGTGTACGTGCTCATCAACCGTTTCTTCCAGCGCAGGGACACGGCCTCCCCCCCAAGCTACCCGGGGCAGACGCCCGGTGCCTCGCGGGCGGTGGAGGCGGCGGGGGACCCGCCCGAGTCAGCCCAGCCGCAGGGCGGGAGTCACATCTAGGTCCCAGGAGTCCCGCTCCCCTCGCCGCAGCCGGAAGAAGGCGCAGGCCGCGATCATGGCCGCGTTGTCCGTACACAGGGGGGGTGGAGGGATCAGCACGGGCAGCCCGCGATGGGAAGCCTGCATCTGTTGCCGGAGCATGGCATTGGCCGCCACTCCCCCCACCAGGACCACCCCCCGGGCGCGGACGTGGGCAGCCGCCTCCAGCGTCTTGGCCACGAGCACCTCCACCACCGACTCCTGAAAAGCGGCGGCCAGGGAGCGGACCCTGTCGTGGGACGGGGCATGCCTGGGCCCAGAAGCGGTCGGGGCACCCTGGACCTGGTGCAGCAGGGCGGTCTTCAGCCCGCTGAAGCTGAAGTCCAGGGTGCCCCGCATCCAGGCCCTGGGCAGGGACTCCTGGGGCTCGACCCCCTGGGCCACCTGCTGGATGGCAGGGCCGCCGGGATAGCCCAGTCCCAGGAGCCGGGCCGCTTTGTCGAAGGCCTCGCCCGCGGCGTCGTCCCGGGTGCGGCCCAGCAGTCGGTAGACCCCGTGGCCCTCCATCAAGATCAGGTCGGTGTGCCCGCCCGAAGCTACCAGGCACAGGAGAGGGAACCCGGGCTCCTCCTCCGGGTCCCGGGCGTCCAGCCAGGCGGCGTAGATGTGCCCCTCCAGGTGATTGACGCCACAAAGGGGCACCCCCAGGGCGAAGGCCATGGCCTTGGCCACGTTCACCCCCACCATGAGGGAGCCGGCCAGGCCGGGACCTCGGGTCACCGCCACGGCCTCCACCCGGTCCAGCCCTATGCCTGCCCTCTCCAGGGCCTCCCGCACCACGGGCAGGACCTGGAGCAGGTGCTGACGGGAAGCGATCTCGGGGACTATGCCCCCGTAGCGCCTGTGGGCCTCCACCTGGCTGGCCACCACGTTGGACAGGATGTGCCGGCCGTCTAGGACCAGGGCCGCCGCCGTCTCATCGCAAGAGGTCTCGATCCCCAGCACGAGCATGCCCGTCACCTCGCGCCTTGAGGGTAGCCTTTGAGGGGCCGCACCGTCAACTTTGACACCCTTGCTTTCCTTTGGTATACAGGTGGCGAGACGGGGCGCGGGTCTTGATAGGGAGGGGAACATGCCGCTCAAACTGGACGTCACCAACGTGGAAATAGGCGGGATGGCCATCGCCTTGCAGCTAGCCCTCCTGGGGGTGAGCCTCCTGGTGGTGGCTTTCTTCAGCAGCTCCGAGGCCAGCCTCATCGCCGTCAACAAGTTCCGCATCCGGCATCTGGCCCAGGAGGGGAACCGGGCAGCCCAGGCGGTCCAGCGCATCGCCAGCAAGCACGACAAGTTCTTCGCCACCATCCTGCTCACCGAGAACGCCTCCATCATCCTGGCCACCTCCCTGGGGACGGCCTTGGCCATCTCGCTTCTGGGAGAGGGAGGGGCTGCCGTGGCCACCGCCACCGTCGTCATGACCGTCCTCATCGTCATGTTCGGCGAGATCACGCCCAAGTCCCTGGCGGCCCAGGCGGCAGGGCGATGGTCGCTAGTGGTGGCCCGGGCCGTTGAGGCCATCATGACGTTGGAGACCTTCCTTATTTACCTGTTCACCCTGCCGCCTCGCCTCGTCCTGTGGCTCCTGGGAGGGCGCGAGCTGCTCGAGACACCGTCCGTCACCGAGGGAGAGCTGCGGATGCTGGTGGACATCGGCCGGGCGGAAGGGGTGGTGGAAAAAGCCGAGGCGACCCTCATCGAGAACGTCTTCCGCTTCGGCGACCGCCAGGTGCGGGAGGTGATGACCCCGCGTACCGAGGTGGTGGCCCTGGAACGGGGGACGACCCTGGAGCAGTTCCTCCAGGTCTACGGCGAGCATGCCCACACGCGCTTCCCCGTCTACGAGAGGACCATAGACAACGTCCTGGGCATCCTCTCGGTCAAAGACGTGGTGCGAGCGCTCGCGGCGGGACAGCTCAAGTCCAGCGATGACGCCACCCACCTGCTGCGCCCGGCCCAATTTGTCCCCGAGACCAAGCTGGCGGGCCAGCTTTTCCAGGAGCTAAAGGTCTCGGGACACCAGGTGGTCATCGCTGTGGACGAGTTCGGAGGCATGGCAGGCCTGGCTACTCTGAAACAACTGGTGGAGGAGATCGTCGGCCCGGTGGGCGAAGAGGGCGCCCCGGCGGCGGAGGAGGAGTTCCAGGCCATCGACCCCCACACCTACGAGGTGGATGGCACCATGCGCACCGATGAGGTGAACGAGCGCCTGGGCCTTGCCCTTCCTGAGGGGGACTACGAGACCATCGCCGGGTTTATCCTTAGCCGCCTTGGCCATATCCCCGCCGTGGGAGAGTCCCTCCACCATGGCGGACACCTGCTGGAGGTGACGGAGATGGAGGGAGTGAGGGTCCGGCAGGTCCGCTTGACGCGCGTCTCCCCTCCTGGGCCCCCTGCGGGGCAGTGAGGGCGGGCGGCTCCGTGGGTGGCCTTACCCTCCCGCAAAGGGTAGAGAGGGCCCTGGAACAGGCGGGCTTGCTCTCTCCCCCCGGCCAGACGCTGCTGGTGGCCGTCTCCGGCGGGCCCGACTCCCTGGCCCTCCTCCTGCTGTTGCACGAACTAGCTAGGGCGCGTCCCTTCCGGCTCCACGTGGCCCACCTCGACCACGGGCTGCGGGGGAAGGAGAGCGAAGAGGACGCCCGCTTCGTGCAGGCGACCTGCCAGAGGCTTCAGGTGCCGGCGACCATCCAGAGAACCGATGTGGCGGCCCTTCGAGCCAGGCGGCGCCTGTCCTGGGAGGCCGCCGCCCGGGAGGCACGCTACG
Organism: Chloroflexota bacterium; assembly: GCA_016202425.1. Classification (GTDB taxonomy): domain Bacteria; phylum Chloroflexota; class Dehalococcoidia; order Lucifugimonadales; family JACQOS01; genus JACQOS01. The sequence goes on along the minus strand of JACQOS010000017.1, from coordinate 4,566 downwards.
CCTTTCTCGCCCGGGTCGCACGAGAGGAGGGCGCCGCCGCCGTGGCCGTGGGCCACACCGCCGACGACCAGGGGGAGACGGTGCTCCTCCACCTGCTCAGAGGCTCAGGGCTCCGGGGGCTCCGGGGGATGGCGCCCAGCTCCTGGTGGCGGGGCCCAGATGGTGCCCGCGTGCGCGTGGTGCGGCCCCTGCTGGAGGTGAGCCACCAGGAGACGGAGGCCTTCTGCCAGAGCCGGGGGGTCACCCCTCGGTACGATGCCACCAACCTGGACAGCCGCTTCACCCGCAACCGCGTCCGTCTGGAGCTGGTGCCGTCTCTGCGGAGGTACAACCCCGCCATCGTTGACGCCCTCAATCGCTTGGCCAAGAACGCCGCCCAGGCGCTCGCCTACCTTGAGGAGCAGGTCCAGCAGCAATGGAGCCTCCTGGTGGCTCGGGAGCCCTGGGGCCTGAGGATCGACCGAAAGGGGTTCCTGGCGCTCCACCCAGCCCTTCAGGCGCACCTGCTCCAGCGCGCCTACGCAGAGCTCTTGGGAGAAGGAGCAGACCTGAGCCATGCCCACGTGGCGACGATGCTGGAGCTGGCCCAGCGAGGCGCAGGCCGCTCCCTGGCGCTGCCCCGGGGCGTCCGCTGGTCCACCTCCTACCAGGACCTCCTGCTGACAGAGGCGCACCCCGAGCTTTCGTGGCCTCCGGTCCGGGAGACCGCCCTTCCCATACCCGGAGAGGTGCTCATCCCCGGCTGGCGTATCCGCGTTCAGACTTCCTCCCCATCCTCTGGGGCTCAACCCCCGCGAGCCCAGGACCCCTTCTGCGCCTCCCTGGACATCGACGCGATTGGAGCCACCCTCATGGTCAGGGGACGGCGGCCGGGCGATCGGTTCCAGCCCCTGGGCATGGAGGGGACGAAGCGCCTGAAGGAGTTCATGATCGATGCCCACATCCCCCAAGCATGGAGGGACCGGGTGCCCCTGGTGGTTGGGGAGGGGGGGATCGCCTGGGTCGTGGGGTGGCGCATCGCGCACTGGGCAAGGGTGACTCCTGAGACACAGGTGGTCCTGCGCGTGAGCTTCTCTCGACAGGGGCCTGAGAGGGACTAGTGCTTAGTCCCATAAGTAACCATGCGATTCTTCAGCTTAGAGGTAGCTTTGCGGTTAACTCACGATTCTTGCAAGACTAAGCACTAGAGAGCCTGCTACTCCATGGGAGGGCACAAGGTTGCTTGAGCGGGGCATACGGGTTTCGATCCGTCGCCCTGTGCATTTTGGGTACCCAAACGTGCTCTTGGCCTCCTATCATAGTCATAGTAAAATACGGGCCACGTGCTGAAACCCGTTCTGGACAGCCCCGCTGAAGGGAGTACTATGCGCAACCCGGCCCTGCAGAGGCGCATCGACAAACTGTTCAACCCAGCCGTCATGGGACTCTTGGCCCTGGCCATCGTTCCACTGCTCCTTCTTGACCTCTCAGCCAAGCTGACGCCTACTGGCTCAACGGTAACCACCGTCTTAGACTGGGTGGTGATCGCCGTATTTGCCGCAGAATACGGTGCCCGGCTGTCGATCGCCGAATCCAAGGTCCACTTTGTGATTTCGCCCTGGCACCTGCTCGACTTGGTGGTTGTCCTGACTCCCTTCGTGGGGCTGGGGGTTCGTGCCGCCGTCGGAGCCAGCAACAGTGTGCTCACCGCCTCGCCACTGCTGCGGTTGCTGAGGTTCGCCCGCCTGTTCGCCCTTGCCGGTAAGAGTTTCAAGGAGCTGAAATTACATCGCACCTTGGCGCAAAACTACTTCTATCACGTGGCCGCCGGAACGCTTGTGGTTTTCTTCGTTATTAGCAGTGTCTTCTTTGTTGTTGAGAATACCCCTCGCCATCCTTTGACTTTTGGCGATGTACTGTGGTGGGGTTGGGGTGCACTCTCCACCATAGGGAGTGAAATCATCCCTTCTAGTGGTATGGGCCGTGTTCTTGGGTTCGTGCTCATGATCATGGGGTTGGCCTTCGCGGGATTCTTCACCGCCAATGTGGTCAGCTATTTTCAGGAGTTCCGTGGCTCCAAGAAAGGAAATGGGAGTGAAGGAGATGCTTCATCCCTATCCTCGGACAATCACCCTGTGCTCCACGACCTGCTGGAGAGGCAGCAACGCATAGAGGCTAAGCTGGATCAACTCCTGGCGCAAAAGAAGGAAGATGGTCTCGGCGAGAACTCGCCCGAGTAATGACGGGGCCTAAGCAGGGTGTGTGCTCGGGCCACCCCATTACTATGCATTGGCTGTGAGGGCCGGTAGATTTACGCCATTCCGCCTCTCCGCATGCGCGCCGAGGGGCCAGTCCTACCCATAATAGCGTATTGTCAACTCGAGCTTCTGCGCTGGTAGAGCCTTAGACGAAGGCTTGACAACAGAGCTACGAAAGGATATATTCCCCGTAGCTAAGGTCTCAATGGGTATGGTTCTTCCGAATTTGTTCTAGGCATGAGATACGCGCCAGAAATAAGCCGCAGCAAGCCGACATGTGGGAAGCAGCCTTCCATTGCATGGATGCTACTAACTATCTTCCTTCTGTTGCTGTCGCTAGGTCGATCCGCAGCGGGACCAACTCGGTTGTTCGCTGCTGATCTCTCTGATTGGATTACAAATCCATCCAATGGAAACCTTTATAAACTCATCCAGTGCGGTGCTTGGAGCGCCTGTGAAGTTGAGGCTCTTAGCCAAGGATCTCATCTTGTGACAGTGAACAACGCCAGCGAGCAAAGTTGGCTGGTTACTACCTTTGGCGGAGGAGAGTTGTTCTGGATCGGGTTTACCGATCAAGCAGTCAACGGAACTTGGCAGTGGATCAGTGGCCAGCCTGTGACTTACACCAACTGGGCTTCTGGCGAGCCAAATGACTTCTGGGGTCCTGCTAGCGAAAACTGGGCAGCAATGAACTGGTCTAGCCCTGGCCGGTGGGTTGACTTTGGACCTGTCAGTCCGGAATGGAGTTCAATAACCAAGGCCATCATTGAGCAATTGGCGCCCACCCCCACACCAACTCCTATCCCAGGTGTATCCAGCATTGGTCTCGCTATCATGGCCGGGGTGATGCTGGGCACTTTTTTGTGGTTCTCCCGGAGTAAGAAGCGGTCTGTTTGTGACTGACAGGCTAATGGAAGATACCCTTTAGCAGGGTCATGATCGCTGCAACCTGCTCAAGGTGCCCGCCACAAGTGGCGGGTGTACGCTCGCCCTGAAGCGGGACAAATGGAACCTGATGAAGAGATGCGGTCAGAGGGTGGATATTGCCCGCCTGAAGGCACCTTAGCTCGGCCAGTAACCAGCTTCTTGCCCAAAGGCACTACAGGTATTGCCCCCCTCAAGGCACCTTAACCCGCCCAATCCCTGCTACCCGGCCCAGAAATAATGCAGGCATTGCTGCCCTGAGGCTCCGTGCCTCACCATGTCACCCTGAGCGGGCATCACTTCGGATAGGCTGGTTCCAGCTCAAAGAGTCTTCGACCGTTCCTGCTGGACCTGCCGCAGGGCACCAGGAGACCCCTTAGCCACCTTCCGGCCGCTCCACCTCCGGCAGCCCTCCGAACCGCAGGCGCAGCAGCCCCTTCAGGTCGTTCCAGGAGGTCTTCAGGACCTTCACCCGGGTGTCCGGGTCGTCGGTCCAGGTCACGGGCACGTCCTTGATGCGGAACCCCCGCTTCTCCGCCAAGATCAGGAGTTCCGTGTCGAAGAACCAGTGCTGGTCTTTCACGTGGGGCACCAGGGCCTGGGCCGCCCGGCGGGTGAGGGCCTTGAAGCCGCACTGGGCGTCGCTGAAGCGGGTGAAGAACATCGCCTTGATCAGCAGGTTGTAGCAGCGGGAGACGACCTCCCGCTGGAGGGTGCGCCCGCGCACTTGCGCTCCCCCGGCCAGCCGGGAGCCTATCGCCAGGTCGTACCCCTCCTCGAGCGCCCGTACCAGAAGAGGAAAAGCGCTCACGTCGGTGGAGAGGTCCACGTCCATGTAGCTGACGAAGTCGGCCTGGCTCTCCAGCCAGGCCCGGCGCAGGGCTCGGCCCCTTCCTCGCTCCTCGATGCGGAGGGAGGCCACTTCGGGGTATGCCTGGGCCAGCTCCCTGGCCACCTCTGGCGTACGGTCGTCGGAGCCGTTGTCGGCGATGACGATGCGCCAGGGATTCTGAAGGTTGCGGCCCAGGAACTCCCGCAGCGTCGCCACGCAGCGGGGCAGATCCCGCTCCTCGTTCAGGACAGGGATGACGACATCAACGCTGGGCCTGCTGGTCACCGTTCAGCCCTCATATTTGCCAACCCCGCCGGATAAGCCGCAAGAGGCGGCTGCCTCTGAGCAGCGAGCCGGGGATGACGCCAAGGAGGTGCCACGCCAGAAAAGGCGCAACAGGCACCTCAACGTGGAACGCGTACTTCAATGGCATGTACACCAACCAGGCAGCTACACCTATGGCCAGGAGCAGCGTCCCAGTCTGGCTCTTGTTCACATGCGTCCCTGGCGCCCTGCCTAGCAGGCTGCTGAAAAAGGGGAGTCCAGAGTCCCGAGAGTCGGGACGGAGCCTGC
>JACQOS010000096.1 GCA_016202425.1 Chloroflexota bacterium | reverse complement strand
GGGGTGAGGGTTTTGAGATGAGTTCTAGCCCCGGCCCCGGCAGACGACCTTTCCTCCACCCCGCCCGGCCAACGAGGGATTGCCCCTCTACACGAAAATGGGCGCCAGCACCAGAGTGATGGTGCTCAGCAGCTTCACCAGCACGTGGAGCGACGGGCCAGCGGTGTCCTTGAACGGGTCCCCTATGGTGTCCCCGACCACGGCCGCGGCGTGAATGGGTGTCCCCTTCCTGACCACCTGGCCGTCGTCGCCTTTCATCGCGCCCGATTCGATGAACTTCTTGGCGTTGTCCCAAGCGCCGCCGGCGTTGTTCAGCACGGTGGCGAGGAGGATGCCTCCGATGGTCCCCACCATGAGAAAGGCGCCCACGGCTTCCGCTTTCAGGGCAACGCCCACGATGACCGGCATGAGCACGGCCACCAGGCCGGGCGCCAGCATCTCCCGCAGTCCCGCTCGCGTGGTGATGTCCACACAGCGGGCAAAGTCCGGTCGCTCGGTGCCTTGCATGATCCCGGGGCGCTCGCGGAACTGGCGCCGCACCTCCTCGATGACCCCGCTGGCAGCGCGACCCACTGCCCGGATGGCCAGGGAGCTGAAGAGGAACACCAGGGCTACACCCAGCAGACCTCCGACAAACACCTCCACCTTCGCCAGGTTCACAGCATCGAACGCCACCCCCGTTATCTTCTCCACGTCCTCCAGGTAGGCCGCGAAAAGCAGGAAGGCCGCCAGGCCCGCGGACCCCACGGCATACCCCTTGGTGAGGGCCTTGGTGGTATTCCCCACCGCGTCCAGCCGGTCGGTGACATGGCGCGCCGAGGCCGGGTTGCCAGACATCTCGATGATGCCGTTGGCGTTGTCGGTGATAGGGCCGAAGGTGTCCATGGCCAGGATGTAGGCTGCCGTCATGAGCATGCCCATGGTAGCCACCGCCGTGCCGAACAGCCCTGCCTTCGTGGAGACATCAAGGCCAAACAGGGAAACCTTCCCGCCCTCCAAGCCCGGCAGGTCGGCCTGGCCGCCGAGGACAAAAGACAGGAGGAGGGCCAGGCCAATGACGATGGCCGTGGAGAGGGTGGACTCGAACCCCACCGCCACGCCGCTCACGGCGTTGGTAGCCGGGCCCGTGCGTGAGGCCCGAACGATCTCTTTCACCGGACGGTAACGGTACTCAGTGTAGTACTGAGTGATCAACACGAAGGCCACGCTGGTGGCGATGCCCACCACCCCCGCCAGGAAGTACCACACCCAGCCCTCGCCCAGCATCACGTTGGTGGCCAGGGCCATGCCCGCCACCGCCAGGATAACGGCGAGGAAATAGCCCTTGTTGAGCGACATCATGGGGTCCTCTTTGTCCGAGCCCCGCACGGAGAGAACGCCCACACCCGTGGCGATGAGCCCGAAGGCGCGTACCACCAGGGGAAAGAGGACCCACTCCACCTTGTTGGTGACGGCGTAGATGGCGACGCCCAGGATCATGGCGCCGATGTTCTCCGCCGCCGTGGACTCGAAGAGGTCGGCGCCACGGCCAGCGCAGTCGCCCACGTTGTCGCCCACCAGGTCGGCGATGACGGCGGCGTTCCTGGGGTCGTCCTCCGGGATGCCGGCCTCCACCTTCCCCACCAGGTCAGCCCCCATGTCCGCAGCCTTGGTGTAGATGCCGCCTCCGAGCTGGGAGAAGAGGGCCACAAAGCTGGCACCGAAGCCGAACCCCACGATGAGGAAGGGGGCCAGGCTTGGCTTCTGCGCGCCTCCGAAGGCGTAGAAGATGCCGGTCACGCCCAGCAGGCTGAGGGCCACGATGAGGAAGCCGGAGACCGCGCCTCCCCGCAGGGCCACCTGGACTGCCCCCCGCAGCGACCGCGTGGCGGCAGCCGCGCAGCGCAGGTTGCTCTTCACCGAGATGTACATCCCGATGATCCCCGCTACCGCCGACGCCAGGGCTCCCACCAGGAAGGCCACCGCCGTGCGCCAGCCCAGCTCCAGGCGCTCCGCCTGCTCAATGATCTTATCCCCGTTGAGGTCGGTCTGGGCCAGGAGCGCCAGCAGGACGCCCAGAAGGAGCGCAGCCACCACCGCCAGCATGCCGATGGTCCTGTACTGGCGCTTCATGAAGGCTACCGCCCCTTCCAGGATCATCCCGGCCACCTCCCGCATCTGCTCGCTTCCCCGGTCGCGGCTGAGCACGTCGCGGGCAAGGTAGATGGCCAGCAGCACAGCCGCGATCCCCGCGGCCGGGACCGTCCACATAATCTGCGTCATAGAGATGTCTCTCCCTCCGTGCTCGAAAAGGCCCGCCAGAGGCGGGCCTGACCCGTGAGTGGCAGCACGGCATGGCGAAATCTACCATCGGCCCACGCCTGCGTCAAGCCCAGGGAGACCCTGGCAAAGGCGGATGGCTTGCCTTGTGGTGGGCGAACGTTTACCCTGCCCAGCAAAGGGTCCCCGGAGCGGACCAGGGCCGCACCCTCCGGCGAGGGCGCGGGCACGGAGCGAGGCTCTTCAGGAGGCAACCGATGGAATCACCTAAGGACCCTGCTCCCCGGCCGAACGCGCTGGCGAGGCTGCGGCGCAAGATCGGGGCCCACCTGCGCAGGACTCTGATTGCCGGGACCCTGCTTCTGGTACCCGTCGCGCTGACCTATCTGATCCTCCGCTTCATCTTCGACCTGGTGGACGGTGTGCTCCAGCCCTTCATCGAGCAGGTCTTCGACCGGCGCCTCGCCGGCCTGGGCCTTGCCTTGGCGGTAGTGCTCGTCTACCTGGCAGGGTTCGTCGGCGCCAACGTGCTGGGGCGGCGAGCCGTCGGTTGGGGCCAGACGGCTCTTCGGCACATCCCCATCGTGGGCGCCGTGTACGGTTCCGCCAAGACCCTCATCGAGTCCTTCTCCGGGGCGGGGAACACGGGGTTCAAGCGCGTGGTGATGATCGAGTATCCGCGAGCGGGGGCCTGGACCATCGCCTTCCTCACCAGTATCACTTCGGACTCCACGGGCCGCAAGCTGGCCGCCGTGTATGTTCCTACGGCACCAACGCCGCAAACAGGGTGGGTGGCCATCCTGCCCCTGGAGGACGTGTACGAAACCGACCTCACCATCCCCCAGGCCATGCAGTTCGTCTTCTCTGGCGGCATCATCACTCCCTCCAGGATCGCCATGAGAAAGATCGACCCGTCGTCCACCGAAGGAGGCCCTTCCTCCTAGGAGGGTGCTGAAAAAACCTTTCGACCATCCCCCTCGCCCCCTTCCTGGCCAGGAAGGGGGAAGAAGTTGTATTTGGGGAACACCCCCAGACCCCCGCCATCCCGACCCGTCGGGATGGACTCCCCCGAGACGTATTTTCGAACCACTTCTAGGGGCTCTCCGAGCGGTCCAGGCGCTCCTGGTGACGGGCCAGGCCCTGCTCCAGGGCACGCTGCCGCAGGCCCATGGTCAGGTCACCTCGAGTGCGTTCCACGACGGCGCGCAGTTGGTCCGTCGTATGCCGCAGCCCGCCGGTCACGGCCTCGGGAAAGTCCAGGGTAGCCAGCAGGTCGCAGACCTCATCCATGGCCTCCATCCACTCCTCGCAAGGGCCGAACTCCCCCCGGCGCATGGTATCCAGGATGGAGCGTCGCAGCTCGCTGGCCGCCTCCGCCAGGCCGTTGAGATAGGGCGTCACCTCCACCAGCAGGTCCCGGGGAGTAGGGAGGGCGGTGCCGGTCAAGAAGGCCAGGGTGGCCCTGGCCTCCGCGTACTCTTTCTGGGCGTCCTCCACGTAGCCTGCATAGTAAAGCTCGCGGTGCTGGCTGAGGGCCTCCCGGACCGCGGCAAGACGGTCCTGGGCCCGCCGCAGCAACGCCTCGGCCGGGTCGAACTCCCGACGATGAAGGGCGCGAATGGCGTTGGCGCACAGGCGAACGGTCTCCCTGGCCAGCGGAAGGGCCAGCTCCCTGGCCTGGTGCACCTGGGAGAGGTGCGCCTGGGCCTCCTGCCCCATGGCGTTGAGCGCCTCGGCATACCGGGACATCTCAGGCCTCCTTCCTGCTGCGGACCCTCTCCATCAGGCGGCGGGCAGCCGCTTCCGGGTCCGGCGCCGAGCAGACGGCACTCATCACGCAGACGCCGTCGGCGCCAGCCTCCAGCACCTGGCTCACGTTCTCCAGGGTGACGCCTCCAATAGCTACCAGGGTTACCTGAGGCAACCGGCGCCGCACCTCGCGCAACGTCTCCAGCCCCGCCAGGCGCGTGCCAGCCTTGGACGGGGTGGGGAACATGCTGCCCACGGCCACGTAGTCCGCACCCGCACGGGCCGATGCTTCCGCCTCAGAAACGAGGGCGTTGGAAGCGCCCACCAGTTGCCAGGGATGAAGGATGCGGCGCGCTTGGTCCACGGGGAGGTCTCGCTGGCCCACATGGAGGCCGTCGGCACCGCAGGCCACCGCCAGGTCGGCGTGATCGTTGACGACAAACGTCGCCTGGTGCTGGCGGCACAGCTCTCCCAGGCGAGAGGCCAAAGGGAGCTGTTCCCCCTTGTCATGGCGCTTGTCTCGCCACTGGATGGCCGTCGCGCCTCCCTGGAGCGCCGCCCGGGCTATCTCCAGCACGTCCCGGCCCGCCGTGTGGTCCGGGTCCACGATCACGTAGAGTCCGGCAAGGCGCGCGGTGGCTGTCCTGCGCGCCGGCGCCGCGAGTCCCAGGGCTGCCTCACCCAGGGCCTTTCTCAAGCCCAGCCACCGCCCTTCGGCCTCCTGTCCCGATGCAGCATGCCCCAAGACGTCCACGTACCGACTGAAGGCAGCAGCCAGGGATGCCGCCTCGTCCTGGCTCAGGACACGTTCGCGACGGCCACTACCGCGGTCGCCGCCAGCCAGGGCCCGGAGGGCTGCGGCCAAGTCGTCTTGACGAAGGAATGTCTCGCAGGCCCGGGCCAACTGATGGAGCGCCGCTGACCAGACGCGAGCATGGGGCGAGCCTGGCTCCATTGCCGCCTAACAGGGTGTTGAATCCCGACTGGTCGGGACGACCATCCCCCTGTCCCCCTTCCTGGCCAGGAAGGGGGTAGGAATTATATCTGGGGGACACCCCCAGACCCCCGCCAAAG
>JACQOS010000091.1 GCA_016202425.1 Chloroflexota bacterium | reverse complement strand
GGGGGACACCCCCAGACCCCCGCCATCCCGACCCGTCGGGATGGACTCCCCCGAGACGTATTTCCGAACCACTTCATGGACGGTGCCGCCGGCATCATATCACGGCATCCTGATGGCGACCCCTTACGCTGGCGGCCGAGCGCCCTGTTCGGTCCCCTTCGCCAGCGGGGGGCCGGGTGGTGCCACGGGTTGCGGGGGAGGCGCTGCTCTTGGCTTCCGAGGCCACACGATGGCTAGGGCGAGGGCCATGCCAGCTACGGCCAGCAGGAGGAGCGCCTGCCGCTCCAGCCCGGAGACGAAGTCGCTCGCCACCGACCTGGCAACGGAGACGGCCTTCTCCACGACGATCCGCTGGACACCCGTGGCCCCCCGCGTCATGTTGGTGATCTGGTCGTCCAGCAGGGGCTGGGCGACGTTCTTGTACACCGGCCCGGAGGCGATGTATACCGCCGCCGCCCCGAGGCCCAGCCACACCGCCGCCCACGCCGCACGACCCCGCCAGCTCCGGCCCCCCAGCAGCCCGATGACGACCAGGAGCAGCGCGGGCACAACGTAAAGGAGGAACGCAAGCTGGCGGGCCTGGCCCAGGACCTGCCGGGCGCTGTCCAGCTCCCGCAGCGATCCGGCACCCCCAGGGCCCGACGCGGCCTTGCGCAGGTCTTTTTCGGTGAAGCTAAAGCCCTCCCGAATCCACTCCAAGGCACGGTCGAAGTTCTCCTGGGCCTCGGGCCCCGCGTCCTTCAGGTCTTCCCGCAGGTCGGCATCCGTGTAGGTGAAGCCCTGCCGCGTCGCCTTCAGGACCTGGTCAAGAGTTGTCCGGTCCTGGGGTCCCAGGGCGCCTCGCAGGTCCGCATCGGTGTAGGTGTACCCCTCACGGGTCCACCGGAGGGCCTTGTCCAGCAGCTCCTGGTTCTCTGGGCCGAGGGTCTTGCGCAGGTCCGCATCGGTGTACGTGTAAGTCTGGGGCAACACCTTCAAGACCGTCTGACTCACCTCCCGGCCCAGGTCGAGTCCCAGGAGCCGGAGCAGGTCCTGGAGCGACATGGGCTTCAGCACCAGGTCCAGGTTGCAGCCGCACAGCCGCTCCGCCTGCTCCTGGGTGATGGCAGGACCGGGTACCCCCAGCGCCTGCTGGACCTGGGCCATGGTGAACCCGGGGGGCCGGCACAGCGGCAGCTCCTTGGCAAGACCGGTCGTGGCCACGCTGAGGGCCTGCTGGGCGGTGCAGAGGGGCAGGGACTCGTACTCCCTGGCCAGCTTCTGCTCCACCAGCCGCTGGATGGTCGGCAGGACCTGCTCCACGAGCTGGCCCACCGAGAGGCTCGCGGAGAAGTGCTGCGCCTCCCCCGTCAGATAGGGGGCCAGGGCGTCAATGGCGCTCTCCACCTGTCCCTGGAGCCACCCAGGAGGAACGGCCTGAAGTCCCTCCCGCAGGCTGTTTTCTACCTCACCCCGGGTGACCACGAGGTTGACCTTGGGGGTTATGGGAAGCGTGAACACCGGCCGGTCGGGGGCCGCGGCCGAACCCCCCGCAGCGCCGGCCGCCAGGTCCACCAGCGCCGGTACCACGCCCTCCCGATAGACCCGGTCGTACGTCCCAATCTCCCGGAGGAACCGCTTGACCGGGGCATCCTCCCCTTCCAGCGCAACCTTGACCCGGTCCTTCACGGGGAGCTTGACCAGAGTGGCCTCCTGTTCGTTGGTGAGATAGCGCACCACCCGGTCGAGGGCCGCTTCCACCTGGGCCTGGACCCACTCCTGGGGGAACACCTGTTGCAGGACGGGCACCACCTGCTGGCTGCCGATGACGACGCCGAAGGGGAGGGGGCTGAAGGCATTGAGCTGCTTGTCCACCTCCCGGGCGAACTCGTCGCGGGAGAGGACGTCGTACACGCCCGACCCCTGGAGCAGCCGCTTGGCTGGCGCCCGGGCGGCCTCCAACCGGTCCGTCAGGCGAACACGGAGCTGGAAGTGTTCCGCTTCCCCCGTGAGGTAGGGGACCAGCTCGTCCACCCCGTGGGCTACCAGCTCGCTGACCCAGGGCCGGGGCACCACCTCCTGGGCCGCGGCCACCACCTCCTTGGAGTCTAGCGTGATGCCCAGGGGGAAGTCCTGCGTCTTGAGCCGCTTCTCCGCCTCCGGGGCGATAACGTCGTCGAAGAGGAAGCGGTACACCTTCTCCTGGCGGGCCTCGTCCTTCAGCGCCTTCCCGAGCGCCCTTACCCTTTCGGCCACGGCCACCCTGACGGTGAACGCGTCCGCATCGCCCGTGAAGTAGGGCAGGCCGGCCGTGATGGCCGCCTCCACCTGCTCCTGAAGCCACGCCGGAGGGAATACCTCCCGCACAGGAGCAACGATGTCGCCCTTCCACTTGGCGATGTGCTTCGCAAGCTGAGGGTCCCCCTTCGCGGCCTCTTCCAGGGCGGCAGGGATCGCCACGTCGTAGGTGAAGGTGAACAGGTCCGCCCTGCGGAGCTGCTCAACGTAGAACTCGGGCGACAGGAAGGTTGCGTTGATCCTGAGCAGCAGGAGAGCCACGACGAACACGGGGAGGAATGCTACCCCCAGCAGAACGGCGAAGAACCGCCGGACCCAGATCATGCCACGGTGTCCCTGCCCCAAGCCTGAGATTCGCCCCATTCTACGCACGCAAGGGAGGGCGGTCAATGGCAGGCATAGCCAGCGTGTGTTCCAGCGGCCTGCCCGTGCTATAATGCCTGCGGCCTGGAGGGGCACGGTGCGGCGACTGACGGAGGGTGCCCGGCGTCTTGGCCTTGTGATCACCGCTGAGCAGCTCCAGCAGTTCCACTGCTACCAACGGGTGCTCCTGGACTGGAACCGCAGGACCAACTTGACGGCCATCACCCAGCCGCGGGATATCGAGGAGTTCCACTTCCTGGATGCGCTCACCGTGGCACTGGCAATCCCGGGGGCGGTCAAGGGTGGTGGTTCCCTGATTGACGTCGGGACGGGCGCGGGGTTTCCGGGGTTGCCTCTGAAGGTCTGCTTTCCGGCCATGAACGTGACGCTCGTCGAGGCCACCGCCAAGAAGGTCCGCTTTCTCGAGCACGTCGTGGATGCCCTGGGGCTATCTGGTGTGACCGTGTGGGCGGGACGCGCCGAGGCGCTGGCCCACAGCCCCGATCTTCGGGAGCGGTTCGATGTGGTGGTCGCCCGGGCCCTGGCCCCTCTGAGGGCGCTGGCGGAGCTGACTCTTCCATTCTGCAAGGTCGGGGGCGTGGGGGTCTTTCCCAAGAAAGGGGACGTGCGGCAGGAGCTGGCTGAGGCCGACCAAGCCGTGAGGGAGCTAGGGGGCTCGCGGCCCGAAGTGCGCGCTGTTCCCGAGGAGGTGCTGGGCGGGCAGCGGGCTCTGGTGCTGGTGGGCAAGGCCACACCAACACCGCTCCGCTACCCCCGCCGCCCGGGCATCCCGGAGAAACGCCCCCTGTAGCAGGCTGCTGAAAAAGGGGAGTTCAGAGGGGCGAAGCCCCGGAGCCTGCCCTGAGCGAAGTCGAAGGAACGGGGGTCTGGGGGTGTCCCCCAGATACAATTTTTTCCCCCTTCCTGGCCAGGAAGGGGGCGAGGGGGATGGTCGAAAGGGTTTTTCATTACCCTGGTAGGAGACCTTCGGAGGAGAAAACGCCATCCAGCCACCCGTGCCCGGACCACCCCCCTTCAGCTTGCGGCGCAGGCTCCTTTCTCTGCCTACGCTGGCCTCTTTTGTCATCGCAGCGGTACTGCTGGCGGTCCTGGCCTCGCGGTTCTCCATAGATGTCGAGAAAACGTGGCAGACCATCCGCGCCAGCCACCTCCCGCTCTACCTCCTGGCCCTGGGAGTCCACTACACCACCTTCCTCTTCCGGGGCGCCCGGTGGCGGCTGCTCCTCAAAAACGCGGGCGCAGAGGCCGACTCCCCCCTTCCCTCCGTGGGCACGGCCGGAAGGCTCATCCTCCTGGGGTGGTTCGCCAGCTCCATCACCTGGTTCCGGCTGGGGGACGTCTACCGGGCCTACGCCTACGGCGAAGAGAGCGGGGCCTCTCTTCCCCGCGGTGTGGGCACGGTCCTCGCGGAGCGGGTGATGGACGTGATCGTCGTATTCGCCCTGCTCCTGGTGGGGTTCCTCCTGCTCCTGGCCGACCCCGCGCACCGGCCCTCCGGATTCCTCCTCGTCGCTGGTCTCGGACTGATAGGCGCAGCAGGCCTTTTCCTGCTGGCAATGCGCCTGCTCCGTACTCCCCTGGCCAAGCGCCTGCCCGCGAGGCTGCGCCAGCACTACTGGACCTTCCACCAGGGGACCATGAGGAGCTTTGGCTCCCTCCCCGTGGTGATGACGTTGGGTCTTCTGGGGTGGTTCTCGGAGGTGGGACGCCTCTTCTTCGTCGTCCAGGCAACGGGCCTGCCGGTGGGCATGGGCCTCATCCTGTTCGTGAGCATGGCCCACGCCTTTTTCTCCTCCGTTCCTCTGACCCCTGGCGGCTTGGGCGTTGCCGAGGCGGGGATGGCGGGGCTGCTGGCCCTGGCCCTGCGTCCGGAGCAGGCGCTCTCCGTTGCCCTCCTGGACCGCTCCATCAGCTACCTGAGCACCATCTTCGTAGGTTCCATCGCCCTTCTCTACCACCAGAGGGTCGTCGCTCGGCGCCTCTGGACAGGTGCCACCCTGCCTGCCACGGGCGCGTCCGCGACAACGAGCGAGTCACCGTCGCCTTGAGATGGACGGGGCCTCGGGTTCGTCCCAAGAGGCCCCGGCTGCAACAGGAGGTCTTCCATGGCGAGGTTGCCTTACGTCACCCGCGACTCACTCCCACCTGAGGAGCAGGAGCTCTACGACCGGATGGCAAGCCCGAACGAGCGTCTCATCAACATCTTTGCCGTGCTCATGCACTCGCCGAAGCTAGCTAGGCGCATTGCCTCGATGGTTACCTACCTATTGTTCCGCTGCTCAGAAACCCTCTCGCCGCAGGCCCGGGAGATCGTGATCCTGACCACTGCCCGAGAGCTGGAGTGCCAGTATGAGTGGACCCATCACATACCCTGGGCCAAGAAGGTCGGCCTGCGCGACGAGGTCGTCGAGGCCATCCGCGACGGCCTGCCTGTGCGGCGGCTGCTCCCCAAGGAGGGCGTGTTCGTCCAGTTCGCCCGGGAGCTGGTGAAAGAGCGCCGGGTCCAGGACGCCACGTTCAACGCTGTCCTGCACCTCCTGGGACCGCAGGGCACCATGGAGCTCACCGTTACCGTGGGCTACTACGCCATGCTGGCCCACGTGATGCCCGCCCTGCAAGTGGACCTGGAGCAAGGACTCACACCTCTGCTGCCCGAGAAGGGGCGATAGCCCCCGCAGGACGGCGCGAGAGGTCAGCGTTCCTGAGAGGGCACGTTGCTGGTGGAGGGTGAGGGCTCGCTCCCGTCTGCCTGGGAAGCCTGGAACTCCTGGTAGAGTTCCTCTCCCGTCGGCTGGTCGAACGTGCGCGTCCCGTGGAAGTCGGCCCAGAAGGCGTCGATCGCCTCCCGGAGAAGCCCGACCTGGCGGGGCAGGCCCTGGACCCTCGCGTCCTGGATCACGCAGCAGAACGCACCAGTAATGTGTCTTCCCTCGGAGACCACGGCACGAATCCCCCGGTCATAGAAGGAGTCCTTCAGGAACTCGGCCACGCGCTTCTGCAACGGCCCCTCCGCCAGGCGGGCGCACACGCGGGTGAGGCACCGGGCGAGCATGAACCCTCGGTACAGCTCCAGGTCCCTGTCGTTCCCCTTGGTCTCGCGGATGAAGGCGGCCATACCTACAAACTATCCAGAAATGTGTTCCGGGCCGCCCCTGAAGGGGACGGCATGATGCCCCGCCCCTTCGGCTCTGCTCAGGGCAGGCTTCAGGCAGGGGTCGCAGGCGATTCTCCAAACCGCTGCTTGAAAGTATACCCCCTGGGGTGGGGGCGGGCACCCCTTCGCTTCCCGGAACTTGACACGCAAGCCGGAAACTTCATAATAGGCGTACGCAGGAGGAGCCAGGGCGGGTACAGGGAGTGGCGCGATGAACAGCCGGAGGTCCCAGGCAGAGATCCTTGCGGAGATCCTGCGCTTGGGCGAGGCTTCCAAGACGGAGATCATGTTCAGTGCCAACATGAGCTTCCGCCAGCTCCAGAAGTACCTGGACTTCCTGGTGGGGCGCGGGTTCCTGGCCAAGAGGGTGGTGCCCAACCCAGGCGTCAAGTACGTGGTGACCGACAAGGGCGCCCACTTGCTGACCCGCATCGAGGCGATGCTGCGCCTCATGGAGCAGGGAGAGTAGGCGTCGGGGGCCTCCCCCACCCTTTCTCGAAAGGACAAAGGAGCCGGATGGCAGAGAACCGCATGCTCATTGTGCCGGCGGCCCTAGTGGCCAAGATCGACGAGAACCGGGGCGACATGCCCCGGGCCGAGTTCCTGGACTTCCTCATCAGCCACTACTTGGCGGGGGAGGAGCCCCGCCACGAGTACGTTACTGAAGAGCGGCTGGCGGAGTTTGAACAGAGCGTGAAGGACCTGCTGCGGACCTTCCTGGACTTCTTCGTCACCTACGGCCTGGAGCTGGGGCAGCACAAGGCCGACAGCGACGTGGAGGCCCTGAGCCTGAAGCTTCAGGGGCTGGGACGGCCAGGGAAGTCGGCTCCCAAGGGGAAGCTCTCTAGGGAATAGGCAGCCCGGCCTTCGGGTGCCTGTCTGCCGCCTGCTCAGGGTCTGGTCATCCCTCCCTCTGGCGAACGTCTGTCCTAGAACATTGTCCCTTCCCAACCTGTCCGGCCCGCGCCATAGTGTGCGCGTGGAGTACGTCCTGCTGGGCGTCCTGGGCTTCCTGGCCGGGTACGTCTTTGACCTGCTGGCGCCCGGGGGCTTCCCCTGGGCGAGGCGCCTCCTGGGGGCGGCGGCGGGGGGACTTCTGGCCTTCGCCACGGTGATGGTGTGCGTGGACTCCGGCAGGTTCTGGCTCCCGGCCGGGTTGCAGGTCGCAGGATGGGCCCTCCTGCCAGGGGCGAGCCTGCTCCTCGCCTACTCGCTCTTCTGGGAGCTGCCTCTAGCTTTCACCTACTGGGGCCGGGGCCGGCCCGCGCGCCTGATCACCGCCGGCACGTACGCCCTGGTCCGCCATCCTACGGTCCTCTGGTATGGCCTGCTGCTTGTTTCCCTCTTGCTTGTTTCCCGGTCCTTCCTCCTGCTCTTCGCCCTTCCCCTGTGGCTGGCGCTCGACATCCTCTGGGCGGTCCTTCAGGAACGTTGGGGTGCACTGGCGGGGATGCCGGACTACGCCAGCTACCGGGAGACCACGCCCATGCTCATCCCTAACAGCCGCAGCGTGCGCGCCTGGTGGGAGTCGTATCGCCGCGTTCCCTCAGACCGGGGGGCGTTGGTCATGGGAAAACCTGCATCCGGGAGGGGCTGAGACATGTCCCTAGGCCGAGAGCTGCTCAGGGAGCACCGGTACCGGGAGCTGTGGCAGCACTATTGCGGCTTCATTGACCTGACGTTGCCTCAGTTCATGGGCGTCCAGGGTCACTTGCTCCTGGAGCAACTGGAGCTCCTGAAGCGCAGCGAGCTGGGGCGGTGGGTCATGCGCGGCTCGCGGCCTTCCACCGTCGAAGAGTTCCGGCAGGGGGTGCCTCTGACCACCTACGCCGACTACGCGCCCTATCTGGGGGAGCAGCGGGAGGAGGTGCTGCCGGCGAGGCCGCTCCTGTGGCAAAGGACCAACGGGGTCTCCGGTGAGTTTGAGTTCAAATGGGCTCCCATCACTCCCCAGATGTATCAGGCCATGGGCCCGGTCCTGTTCGCCGTCTTGATCTTCGCCACCTGCCGGTGGAAAGGGGACATCAGCTTTGGCTCCCAGGAGGACATGTTCTACGCCCTGGCGCCTCCCCCCTTTGCCACCGGCTGCTGGGCGCACCTGGCCTCCCAGGAGCTCCCCGTCCGATTCCTGCCGCCTCTCACCGAGGCAGAAAGGCTTTCCTTCCAGGAGCGCCTGGCGCAAGGCCTGAGCCTGGGGCTGGACCAGGGCATAGACCTGGTGTTTGGTCTTCCCAGCGTGCTGGTGGCCCTGGGAGAGGAGATCGGGCGCCGAAGCGCTGGCGAGCGCCCGCTGGCCTGGGTCCTGCGGCCCCGGGCCCTGGCCCGCCTCCTCAAGGCGCGCATCAAGAGCGGCCTCCTCGGGCGTCCTGTGCGGCCCAGGGACCTGTGGTCCCTTCGGGGTGTGGCCATCGCGGGGAAGGACGCCGCCCTCTACCGGACGCAGGTGAGAGAGCTTTGGGGAAAGGAACCGCTGGAGGTATACGGCTGCACCGAGGGGATGGTCCTGGCCATGCAGACGTGGGACTATCAGGGGCTCACGTTCGTCCCCCACCTGAACTTCCTGGAGTTCATTCCGGAGGAGGAGCTTCGGCGGGAGTCTGCCAGACCCGGCTATCGGCCCTCCACCGTGCTGCTGGACGAGGTCCGGGCGGGAGGAAGGTACGAGGTCGTGATCACCAACCTGTGGGGTGGCGCCTTCGTGCGGTATCGCCTGGGCGACGTCATCACCATCGACGCCCTGGAGGACCAGCGGCTGGGGATTCGGCTGCCCCAGATGTCCTTCTATGCGCGGTCCGACTCCATCATCGACCTGGCGGGGTTCACCCGCCTCACGGAGCGGACCCTTGGCCAGGCCATCGAGCTGGCGGGGGTGCCATGCGTGGACTGGATCGCCTGCAAGGAGGCCCGCACACCTCCCGTCCTCCACCTCTACCTGGAGCTTCGGGAGTCCAACGGGCACACCGCGGGTAAGGTGGAGTCGCTGGTCCACGAGCAGTTGAAGCGGCTGGATGCTCCCTACGCTGACCTGGAGCGGCTGCTTGGCCTTCAGCCCTTGCGCCTCACCGTGCTTGCCCCTGGGTCCTTCGGGCGGGTTTCCCTCGAGAGGAGCAGCGCCCGCGCCCGGCATGGGTTGCGCCGCATCAACCCTCCGCAGGCCCTTGTCCAGGCCCTCCTGAACGGGACCGGGGCGCCGCAGCCTCTTGCCGAGAGGCCTGTCCCCTAAGCCCCCACCTTCCGACCCCTCCTGAGCAACGTCGAAGGAAGCCTGCCGAAGGGGTATGCCCCTCTCTTCTTACACGCTTTCAGTTACGCTGCCCAGGCTGGGGAGATGTTTGACAAATATCTACTGCACTGGTAGTCTTTCGTCTTAAGGACACAGCAACAGTTGACCAGCAGGAGGTGGGGGATGGCCGGAAGAAACGTCCTGCGTGCTCTGGTGGTGACGGGCGTCCTGCTAGTCATAGCGTTGATGGGTGCGGCCTGCGGCGCCGCCGAGGAGCCTACCAAGGCACCCACGGTGGTGGCCAGCCCCACCCCGGTCCCTCCTACGGCCACGCCGGCGCCTCCTCAGCCCAAGTACGGTGGCATCGCCATCTTCTCCCAACGGGGCGACCCCCCGGGCTGGGACCCCATGGTTAGCGCCGCCGACCTAGGGGAACCCACCATGATGACGAACGGTGCCGGCGGGCTGACCATCGCGTGCCGAAAAAGCCAGACCCAGATCTGCCCCCACCTGGCGGAAAGCTGGGAGTCCAACAGCGACTTCACTCAGTGGACCTTCAAGATCCGGGATGGCGTCCTCTGGCAGGACGGCACTCCCTTCACTGCCGAGGACGCCAAGTGGTGGCTGGAGCTGGCTGTCAAGGGTGTGCCTCCTGAGCGTGCTCCCGCCCGGTACGCCGCCACTCTCGGCGACGTGAAGACCGTGGAGGTGCTGAGTGGGAACAGGATGCGGGTTACCCTGAACCGCCCCATGGGGGCCTACCCCTCCGTGTTCTCCGATCCCGGGAACACCCACATCGCCCACCCCCGCCACCTGATGCAGCCGGCCATCGAGAAGGGAAACCCGAAAGTGGCCCCCAACGAGGTGGGCTGGGTAGGGATCGGACCCTACAAGGTGCTCAAGTACGAAAAGGCCGTCATCATCCAGTTGCGCAAGTTCGACCGCTACTGGGAGAAGGACGCGCAGGGACGCCAGCTCCCCTTCGTGGATGGAATCGATCTGGTCATACAAACGGATGCGTCCGCCATGGTCGCCGCCTTCCGCGCGGGGCGGCTGGACCGGACCTCCCCCTACTCCGGCAGGTACATCGCCCCAGAGCAGAAACCCATCCTGGAGCGGGAGATGGGCGACAAGATGTACATTGTGGACTACCCCGGCTACGGCACCACCGCGGGCTGGAACACCCGGCGTGCACCGCTGAACGACGTCCGGGTGCGCCAGGCCATCAGCATGTGGCTGGACCGCCAGTCCCTCATTGACTACCTCAGCGGCGGCTTCGGGGTGCCCGTGGCCGTCTGGCAACCCGGCTCGTCCCTGGCCAACCCCGACGTGCTGCAGTGGCCCGGCTGGAACACCAAGACCAAGGCGCAGGACCGCGAGAAAGCCAAGCAGATCCTCAAGGATGCCGGCTACCCCAGCGGCTTCAAGCTTAGCATCCTGACCGGCGAGCGGTGGGTGAACAGAGGCGAGTGGCTCAAGGGCCAGTTGGACGGGCTCCTCGGTGAGGCAAACGTGAAAATTGACGTTTTCGACACCGCCACCTTCCTCGCCAAGACCTGCTCCGGTGACTTCCAAATCGTCAACCCCCTGGACTCGGGGGTCTGGGCCCGCCATTCCCCTGAGCTCCTGGCGGGAGGCTACAGCTCGACGAACAAGTGCTCCTACATTCAGCACGACGACAAGAAGGTGGACGATCTGTTCGCCAGGATCACGGCCTCAGGGAACCTTGACGAGCGGGCCAAGCTGGCCCGGGAGGTGGAGCGGTACCTGTCCATCGAGGCCTGGCTGGCCCTGAACCTCACCAAGGATAGCGGCTACTTCGTGGCCTTCCGGAGCTACATGAAAGGGTGGGACTTCCCGCAGGTCATCGCGCCCTTCAATGCCGACTACGCCACTATTTGGATGGACAAATAGGAAGGGATTCCCCGCTCGGGGGCCGTTGAAGAAAGAGCCGGTGTGCCAGGACCAAGGCACACCGGCTCTTCTCGTTCTCCAGGATTGGCAAGGTCTCGTTTCTGTGTACTCGTCTGAAAACTCGCAGTGGGGGTCCAGAGGGGGCGAAGCCTCTTCTGCCAGGGCTTCTCCCTAGGCACTGCCCAGACCTACGACTTGCTGCTGGCTCATGTCGTAGGTACGCTGCAGCGCTGGTGCGTGTGGGTGCAGGGGGGTGAGGTTTTCACATGAGTCTGTTGGTCCGTTACGCATGGGAAGAAGGAGGTCACTGTGATGCAGGGCGCCAAGTTCGTTGACGTGGAGGGTATCAGGACCCGGTACTTCACGGCGGGAAAGGGAGAGCCTGTGGTCTTCGTGAACGGAGCCGATTTTGGCCAGCTCGGCCACGCTGAAAACTGGGGACTGGTGTTCGATGAATTCGCGAAACACTTCCGCGTTTATGCCTTCGACAAGATAGGCCAGGGCTACACCGACAACCCGAAGACGGACCGGGACTACCTGAAGGGTACCCAGGTCAAGCATCTCTACGATTTCATCAAGACCATGGGCATCCAACCCGCCTCTATTATGGGGGTCTCCCGAGGCGGATACGATGTTTGCCGTCTCACGTTGGAACATCCCGAGGTGGTGAAGACGGTGACCATCATCGATAGCGCTACGCTGATGTCCCGACAGGGTGGAGGCGCAACGGAGTTTTACCAGGAGGTCAAACGGAAAGCGGACCAGATTGCGGACCCGCGGGAGAGGGCACGCTACTCGCTCACGGCCAACTCCTTCTCGGGCAAGTGGATTACGGAACAGTACATTGACACAGAGCTGGAGATCATGAGCCTGCCCAAAATCCGGGAAGCCGAGGCAAAGATGAACGGTCCGGGTTACCTGGAGGGTCCACTGGCTGCGCGGTTCGTTGAGGATATGCTGGCGAGGCGAAAAGAGACGCAAGGTTGGCTTCGAGCCGGGCGCCTTACGGTCCCAACGCTCATCATGTGGGGTTACAACGACCCGTCGGCCCTGCTCGAACCGATGGGGCTGGATGCGCTACGGCTCATTTTCGCGCACAACCCACGGTCCCAGATGCACATCCTCAACCAGGCGGGACATTTCTGCTATAGCGAGCAGCCAAGAGCATTCGCCGCCATCGTTACGGCGTTCATCAAGAGTTCGTCGTCCGAATGACACGGCCGCATGGAAAGAAGGAGGACACTGCGATGCAGGGCGCCAAGTTCGTTGACGTGGAGGGTATCAGGACCCGGTACTTCACGGCGGGAAAGGGAGAGCCTGTGGTCTTCGTGAACGGAGCCGATTT
>JACQOS010000090.1 GCA_016202425.1 Chloroflexota bacterium | reverse complement strand
CGAATGAGAAAGGTCTGGTCAGTATAGGACAACTCGTCGACTTCCGGCTTAAGGGTATCTGCCATCCTCAACTTGCCGAACACCCGGTATTGCGGCGCACCAAGGACGGCATCAGCAATCCGTAAGACCTTTTGCTCGCTGGAATTGAAGAGGGGGATAATCTTCATCGTCCCTGCCTCGATTCTTACGTTCTGCTAGCGCATTCAGTTCGAATATCGCTGGTGGGCCGTCGTGGATTCGAACCATAGACCAACGCGTTATGAGCCACTGGGGCTAAAGGCGCCCCACCTCCTTCAACAGACCTGGGACAGATACAAGGCGACGGCGTACAGGGTCCACAGCCATGTTGAAAAGCTCTAGAGTTGTGGCACCTAACAGGGCCGTGGCACCTTCTGGCCCGAAGACTACCACGGTGGTCCGCTCTCGTCCGTCCAGGCGGATGCGGGCCTCACCCACCTGGTACTCCACCACCCGCTCGTCGGCTAACTGAAAGGCGACCTGTTCTACAGGCTCGACGCCTAAGGTCAGCAGCATACCTCGGGACAGCACTGTGTGGGTGGCCCCAGTGTCCACTAAAGCCTCGACTTGGACAAACCGCCTTGCTGCTGGATCCCCAACCTCTATTCGGACTGTAAACGTTCCCATGCCCTCTCCAGCGCCATTCTAACACAACAAGGATGATAGACAGAAACATTTGGTGGGCCGTCGTGGATTCGAACCACGGACCTCAGTCTTATCAGGACTGCGCTCTAACCGACTGAGCTAACGGCCCACGCCGAAGGTGCGCCGCACACCCTTGGGCCTACGTCCAGTATACTAAGGAGTATAGGAGCGGGCCTGGAAAGGTGTCAAGGAACGCGCCGCTCTCCCCGTTCCCGTTGACACGCCTTCCGGCCCTCCGTAAGATGGGGCCACCTTGCGTGGAGGACCTGTGTCCCGGGAGGGCGGGGAGATTGCCCCTGGGGTCCACCGCATCACGACGGGTGCTGGCTCGGGCCCGGGGCACTACGCCCCCAACAGCTACCTGGTGGTAGGCGGAGACGGCGCGGCCTTCATCGATACCGGTTGGGCCCGACCGGAAGACGTCCAGGCAAGGCTCGACTACCTCGCGCATCTAGGAAACCCGATCGTCAAGGCTATCGCCGTCACCCACAGGCATCCCGACCACGTGGGGGGCGCCCTGGCCATCCAGCGGGCCACGGGAGCCCAGGTGGTCACGGCCCCCGCGGAGCAAGGGCCCATCGAGAAGGCGCATCCCGGCCTGCGGGTCCGAGCCGCGGCGGACGGCGAGGTGATGGGCCTGGGGGGTCTGACCCTGGAGTTCGTTCATGCGCCAGGCCACACCCTCGGGAGCCTGGTGGTCTTCCTGCGAGAGCGGAAGGCCCTGTTCACAGGCGACAACGTGATGGGCGTGGGCACCTCGGTCATCGATCCCCGGGAAGGGGACCTGGCGGCCTACCTGGAGACCCTGGAGAAGCTGCTACGCTACGGGCCTGCCATGATCTACCCCGGACACGGGCCCCAGGTGGACGACGCGCAGGCCAAGCTGCGGGAACTCATCGCGCACAGGATGGAGCGGGAGACGCAGGTCCTCACCCTCGTCCGGGAGCATCCCAGAGGCGTGGAGGAGCTGGTGGGGGAGATCTACCCTGAACTGGACGTGGGGGTGCTGCCTCTCGCCAGGGACCAAGTCAGGAGCCACCTGCTCAAGCTGATGAAGGAGGGTAGGGTGGCCAAGGGCCAGGACGAGAAGTACCTGGCCCGGTAGGCGCCAGGAGCAGCATGCAGGAGTTGCTGCGCACGGTCTTCCCCTCCACGGCGACGGTGAACGCCCGGGGCCACCTGGTGGTGGGCGGCTGCGACGTGGTGGACCTGTCCATGGAGTTCGGGACCCCCCTGTACGTTTTCGACGAGCAGACCCTGCGCGAGCGGTGCCGGGAGTTCCTGAGGGAGTTCCAGGCCCGCTATCGCGAGTGCCAGGTGGTCTACGCGTGCAAGGCGTTTGCCAACGTGGCCTTGCTCCGCCTGCTGGCAGAGGAGGGGCTGGGGTTCGACGTCGTTTCGGGAGGCGAGCTGGCCGCCGTCCGTGCGGCGGGTGTTGACTCCCGGCTGGTGTATCTCCACGGCAACAACAAGAGTCGCCAGGAGCTTGAGGAGGCCGTCGGCTGGGGCGTGGGGCGGGTAGTGATGGACAACTTTCAAGAGCTGTCCATGCTGGAGGAGGTGGCGGCGGAGGCACGGCGTGTCCAGGAGGTGTTGCTGAGGGTCTCCCCTGGCGTGGACCCCCACACTCACGTCCACACCACCACCGGCGTGCTCGACAGCAAGTTCGGGTTTCCTATCGCCACGGGCCAGGCGGGGGAGGCCGTGAGGCTGGCCCTGGCCTCCCGGCACCTGCGGCTGGTTGGACTCCACTTCCACCTCGGCTCGCCCATCTTCGAGACGGGGCCGTACCGGGAAGCCCTGCGCATCACCCTGGCCTTCGCGTCCCGAATGAGGGAAGAGGGCCTGGCCCTGGGGGAGATGAACGTGGGGGGTGGATTCGCCATCGCCTATACCCGGGACCAGAAGCCGCCTGCCGTGGCGGAGTACGCCGAGGCCATCAGCGAGGAGCTGGTGGGGCAGTGCCGGTCCCTGGGCCTGGAGCCGCCTCGGCTCACCAGCGAGCCTGGCCGCGCCATCGTCGGCCCCGCGGGGGTAGCGGTCTACACCGTGGGCGCCCGCAAGGCTATCCCGGGGGTGCGGACCTACGTCAGCGTTGACGGCGGCATGGGGGACAACATCCGGCCCGCCCTCTACGATGCCACGTACGAGGCCGTGGTGGCGAACCGCGCGGGACAGCCGCCTTCGGAGCGGGTGACCATCGCTGGCAAGTTCTGCGAGTCGGGGGACATCCTTGTCCGAGAGGCCCACCTACCCGCTACGCAGCCGGGAGACCTCATCGCCCTTCCCGCCGCCGGGGCCTACTGTCCCTCCATGGCCAGCAACTACAACCTGGCGCCGAGGCCGGCTATGGTCCTGGTCGGGGGAGGTTCGGCCCGCCTGATCCGTCGTCGAGAGACCTACCAGGACCTCCTGGCTGCCGACGTGCCGTGACCTCGCGAGGGCCGCAGATGACCATGGGCCGCTGGCGAGCGAGGGGCCAGGAGCACGTCACCCGCGTGCTATCGGATGCCCTCCGACAGGGCCGGCTTGCCCACGCCCTGCTCCTCGTAGGGCCGCCGCACGTGGGCAAGATGACCCTTGCCATGGACCTGGCTCGGGCCGTGAACTGCCTGGGACAGGACCCGCCGTGTGGGACCTGCGCGCAGTGCCAGCGGGTCGAGCGGGGCCTCCATGCCGACGTCCAGGTCATTGGCCCTCGCGGCGAAGAGGAGGGGCGCCGGACCCGCTGGGAGATCAGCATTGAGCAGGTCCGGGCTCTGGAGCACACGGCAGCCCTGAAGCCGTACGAGGGGCGGTGCCGCGTGTTCATCCTGGACGGTGTCGAGCGCCTGAGCGCTGCTGCCGCCAACGCCCTCTTGAAGACCCTGGAGGAGCCTCCCGAACAGGTGCTCCTGGTGCTGCTGGCCGCCCGGGAGGAGAGGCTCCCCCCTACTCTTCCGTCGCGCTGCCAGAGACTGGAGCTCCGCCCGCTGCCGGTGCGGGAGGTGGAGGCGGCGATGCTCCGGGAGTATGGCCTCGCGCCTGACCGGGCCCGGCTGGTGGCCCGCCTCTCCCGCGGCCTGTTCGGGTGGGCGATGGCGGCCTCCACGGACCCGAATGTCCTGGAACAACGAGACGAGGACCTGCGGCGGCTCCACCGGGTGGTGGCCGGCGGCCTGGAGGAACGGTTCCAGTGCGCCCAGGAGCTGGCTACCCGGTTCGGGAGGGAACGCGACAAGGTGCTGGAGACCCTTGGACTATGGCTCTCCTGGTGGAGGGACGTCCTGATGGTCCAGGAGCGCGCGCCAGAGCTGGTCGTCCACTGGGACCAGCGGGGAGAGCTGGGGCGGCAAGCGCGGAGGTGGACCGCGGAAGAGGCGCGCCAGGGGCTCCGCGAGCTTGTCCTGACGCTGGAACGCCTGGAACACAACGCGAACCCCAGGATGGCGCTGGATGTCCTGATGCTGGCCCTGCCCCCGCCTGCCCTGGCCCGGACCCCCTGAGCCCGGCCCGCAGCGGCCAGCGAGGGCCGCGAACCGAGCGGCGCGGGCTAGGGGGGCTGCGGAAAAACCCTTTCGGCCATCCCCCTCGCCCCCTTCCTGGCCAGGAAAGGGGTAGGGCTCGCCCTGCACCCCCATGCACCAGCGTTGCAGCGGACCTACGACAGGCGACGGTAGCGAGGCGTGGGTCTGGGCAGTGCCCGGTGGGGGACCCCCCCAGACCCCCGCCATCCCGACCCGGCGGGATGGACT
>JACQOS010000092.1 GCA_016202425.1 Chloroflexota bacterium | reverse complement strand
GGGGTCTGGGGGTGTCCCCCACTGGGCACTGCCCAGACCCACGACTCGCTACCGTCGCCTGTCGTAGGTACGCTGCAACGCTGGCACATGGGGGTGCAGGGCGAGCCCTGCTCCCCCCTCTCCCGTCTGAGGCGGGAGAGGGGGCCAGGGGGTGAGGGTTTTGAGACGAGTTCTCATCACCTGGACGAGTGCGGGGCTTGACTCCAGGCGCCAGGAAGGCTACAGTATCGTAGCAGGAGTCCAACAACTGAATAGCAAGGGCAGAGGCGCCCGTCAGGGCTCGCAGGGGAAGCCGGTGCAAGGCCGGCGCTGTCCCGCAACGGTATGTCCGCTTCCACAGGTGGCGGACGAGTCCGGACCACTGACTCCGCCCGTGTCGCAGGCCTTCGAGGAAAGGTACAGGCATACGGTCACGTGAACGTACACCCTGTCCCCCTTCGGGGCAGGGTGTCGCGTTTCCAACGGCCCCTGCTCACCGTCGCCGGAATGCGGCGGGGCCTTCCACCGGAGGCCAGGAGGCCTGCGAGGCGAACAGCAAGGAGGCTACCATGGCTGTCCCTCTTCCCGGAACCCGTCGAACCTTCGCCATCCTGGGCGCGCGCCCTGAAGCCCTGCGCTCCTGGGTCCCTAGGGCGGCCGCGGAGGCAGCGCTCCTGGGGGCTTTCATGGGAGCGATCCTGGCCACCAACTACGCCCTGGCTTCCTTCCCGAACGTGAAGCTGTTCGACCTCCTCGTGTTCGTGGCAGGCTACGCCCTGGGCTTCAGGCGAGCCGCGGCCATCGCCGTCCTGAGCTGGGGGGTGTACGGGACCTTCAACCCTTGGGGCCCGACGACCCTGCCGCTGCTATTCGTCGTCAGCGCGTCCGAACCCGTCTACGCCCTGGCGGGGGGCCTGCTAAGGAGAACCCTCCCTCCGTCGAAGCTCCGCCTGGTGCCCGGCAAAGGCAGCCTGCTGCTGGGTGCCGTGGCCGTGGCGACCACCCTTGCTTACGACGCAGCCACCAACGTCTATACGGGGGTCTCCTGGGCCCAGTTTGCGGGTTCGTCGGAGTTCGGGCGCTGGGTGCTGGTCGCCCTCTTCAACCCAGGGGCGCTCTGGTTTTCGGCCATGCACGTGGCCAGCAACGTCGCCGCCTTCAGTCTGCTGACACCAGCCCTGGCCAGAGGTGCGGAGAGGCTCAAGGGAGCGCTCCGGTGGTGAAGCGCCGTCCTGTGGCGGCCCTTCTCCTGGGGTGCCTCCTTCTCCTGGCGGCGTGTACCCGGGCCGCGCCGCTTGCCACCCCCACCCTTGCCCCCACCATCAGGGCAAGCCTTCTGGTGCAGCTCCCCAGGGGAGAGGCACGCTGGCTTCGTGACGTCGCGGTGCCCAAGGGGACCGATGCGTACGAGCTGACGGAAGTGGCCACCAAGGGAGAGGTCAAGGCCAAGTGGTACCCTGCCCTGCGCTCCCACTTCGTGGAGGCGGTCCTTGGAGTGGAGAACCAGGCCCCGTACTACTGGCTGCTCTTTCTCTGGGACGAGGGGCAGAAGAAGTGGGAGCCGGTGCCGGTGGGGGCGGACCTGCTCTCGGTGAAGGACGGGCATGTGCTGGCCTGGGCCTACACCGACACTTCCCAGGACCCGGCCTCACCTCCCGCCGCCACGCCCTAGCAGGGTGCTGAAAAAGGGGAGTGCAGAGGGGGCTTCGCCCCCTCTGGCGGGGGTCTGGGAGTGTCCCACAAATACAATTCCTACCCCTTCCTAGCTAGAGCCTGTCCTGAGCCGAAAGCCTGCCCTCGAGCACAGCGAAGGGTCCTGAGTCCGCCCAGGCGGACTCAGGGTTTGCCGAATGGGAAGGGGGGCAGGGAGGATGGCCGAAAAGGGTTTTCTATCAACTTGCTAAGGCTTGGCCTGAGAGCTGTTTCTGCACTTTGCCTGGCCATGCAGATAGGCAGCTTGACCCCAGGCCGTTAACTTCCCACTCGTACCCTCTCCAAGAATAAAGCAAAAATGTTGCCTCTGAACAAGGCGTTACATGGCGGGAGTTCCGCAAATTTTAGGAAATAGTCGGCCAATGCGTTCGCTTCAGCCTTCTCCAAATCTTCGTGGGGGTCTCCCACCCTGACCCTGAAACGAGCCTCGTATCGGGGTATCCCCTGTTCCAGTATCGTTTGACACAATAACCAGTGTCGAGATGCGTGGTGCTTGCGTGGCCCCAGCCAGCCCTTCAGCCGTTCCCTGAGCTTTGTTGACCCTCCCATGTAGATAATACCTTCCTCATCGGTCCCGTTAAGTCGGCAAATCTTGGATGGGCCACCGCCTTCTCCGACTGCCCCTACTTGGTATAAGCCTCTACTGACACTGACATTTCTCACATTGGCATCGTTGAGTGGCATCCACTTTGTCCATCCACTCTTGTCGTTCATGACGTGCCTCCAAATGGGTCTCGCTACTCCATTGCCACGTCTCTTAGCGGAGATTCAACCACTCTAAACGGCATCCGATTACGAAGACAGTACCGGGGATCAGCGGGGAGTAAGCTTGGGCTTGTTCTGGACCGCAAGGGGCAGTTTGGTATTCACCTGGAATCGCAACGGTAAGAACCGTTCACTGACCCCGCTATTGGACCATTGGTATTCGAACGTCCCTAGTTTCAGGTCACACGAGGCTATGTCTGCAATATCAATCCCAAAGGTGTCAATGTCGAAATTCCTGACTTTTCCTGGTACCATCGTGCCAAGGACGGACCGCCCCGAGCCAATTTGTGCGCCGTCCGAAGCAAGATACACCCCTACAACAGTCACACTCTGAATCGTATTGCCGCTATTCGTCACCTTCCCTCTAAGACCAAGCCAGAAATACTGGGGTTCCGTATATCGCGCTTGAACTACTCCATAGCCACAGACAAGGTCAGACACTGCGAGACCCGTGGGTACACCAGCGGGAATTGGAGTGGTCTTGGACAAGGTGGGCTTCGTGGCAGATGGCGTGCTGAAGCTAGGCGTGGTGCGCGCACTTTCACTCTGGTGAACAGCCTCCCACACCCCGTCTCCCAAGGACGATACTTTGTTCTGCTGCATTGCGATCCAATGCTGGGCTGGCGCAGGTAGGAATGGGACAGCAAGCAGGCCGAGTGCACCTCCGATCAACAGGATCATTGCCATTCGGAGGAGCTTCATCAGCGACTCCCGAGCCAGGGTGCAAGCTCTGCCACTTTTTGCTGGACACGCAGAATGAGGGTCTGAGCGTCATGGGGAAGAAGAGGATATACGATGAATACGGCAAGAACCGTACCTGTGAAAAGAGTTGTTAGAATTGGGACAAAGCTAAGACGGCGTCTTCGGGATGGGAGGCGATCCCATCTATCTTCGGGATGTCGCGGCAAGCCTCTACGACCCCAGTATTCCGGGTACCACCACGGACGACTCGGCATGTCTCACCATACCTGGAAACGCCTGAGGAGCTTGTTGCGTGTCCAGAAACTCAATACCAACCACACAGACGAAGGCAGCAGATTGCTCGCTCACATTTCAAGAATGTTAGCACTGGTGGGCCTCTGTGGACAGTGCTCGAACTTCCTACGGCCCGACCTAGTGCCTGGGCTGAGGCAATGTTGAGTCAATTGGGATTGGGTGGGCAGCGTGCCTACTTCTGCGCGAGCTTCTTCAGGACCTCCAGGGACTCCGTGGCGTGGCGCTCCATGTTCTGGGCGTCCTCAATGACGTGACGGACCACCCCATGCCTGTCGATGACGAAGGTGACGCGGCTGTCGGCCAGCCGGTCCTCATTGAAGACGCCGAAGGCCCTGGCGGCGGCAAAGGTGGGGAAGTCCGCTACCACCAGGAACGTCACGCCGCAGTGGTCGGCGAAGGCCTTCTGGGGAGGGGCGGCGTCGGTGCTGGCGCCCAGGACCTGGGCACCGAGCTGCTGGAAGTCCGGAAGCAGGCTCTGGAACTTCCGCAGCTCCCGCTCTCAGCCTCCCGTGAAGGCCCGAACGTAGAAGGCCAGCACCACCGGCTGCTTGCCCTTGAAGCCCGCCAGGGAGACCTCCTGGCGGTCGGCGGTGCGGAAGGTAACGTTGGGGGCGGGATCGCCTACCTTGAGCAATGGCATCTTCCCTCTCCTTTCCAGGGATAACTCGTTCCGTTGCGGCCATCTCCCGGTGTCATGGTACCCCTATGGCGGGTGCCTACGTCCGGCCCCTCCGCCAGCGCAGGTCCGGCTGGCGGGCCGCCCGGGCCTCGTCCAGGCGGCCAACGGGGGTGCTGTGGGGTGCCGTGCGGACCAGGTCCGGGTCCGTGGAGACCTCCTCGTCAATGGCCTCCAGGGCGGCGATGAAGGCGTCCAGCGTCTCCTTGGTCTCCGTCTCCGTGGGCTCCACCATCAGCGCCTCGTCCACAATGAGCGGGAAGTACATGGTGGGGGCATGGAAGCCGTAGTCCAGGAGCCTCTTGGCGATGTCCAGCCCCCGCACGCCCCGTCGCTTCTGGCGCCGGGCGGAGAGGACCACCTCGTGCATGCACACGCGGTCGTAGGCCAGCTCGTAGCGGTCCTTGAGCCTTGCCAGCAGGTAGTTGGCGTTGAGCACGGCGTCCTGGCTCACCTGGCGAAGGCCCGGGCCGCCCAGGGCGCGGATGTAGGCATAGGCCCTGACCAGGACCCCGAAGTTGCCATGGAAAGCGCCCAGCCTGCCGATGCTGTGCTCGGGCCGGACCAGACGGTACTCCTCGGCACCGTTACCCTGGACGCGCTGCGCCACGGGGGCGGGCAGGAAAGCCGCCAGACCCTCGCGGACACAGAGGGGACCCGCGCCGGGGCCGCCTCCGCCGTGGGGCGTGCTGAAGGTCTTGTGGAGATTGAGATGGACGACGTCGAAGCCCAGGTCGCCCAGGTTGGCCTGCCCCAGGAGCGCGTTCATGTTGGCGCCGTCGCCGTACACCAGCCCCCCGGACTGGTGTACCAGGCGGCAAAGCTCCAGGATGTGAGGCTCGAAAAGGCCCAGGGTGCTGGGCAGCGTGACCATGATGCCCGCGAGGTCGCCGCCCAGCTTGCCTTTCAGCGCCTCCAGGTCCAGGTTCCCCTGGGAGTCTGAGGGGATGCCCACCACCTGGAACCCGCCCATGGTGGCGGAGGCGGGGTTGGTCCCGTGGGCACTATCGGGAATGAGCATCGTCCTCCTGGGCTGTTCGCCCCTGGAGCGGTGGTAAGCCCGGATGACGAGGATACCGGCGAGCTCCGCTTGGGCCCCGGCCATGGGGGCCAGGCTCACCCCTGGCAGGCCGGTGACTTCCCCCAGGAACCCCTGGAGACGGTACAGCAGCTTCAGGGCTCCCTGAGAACAGGGACCGGGAGCGTGGGGGTGGAGCCAGGCCAGCCCGGCGAGCGAGGCCACCTCATCGTTGACCTTGGGGTTGTACTTCATGGTGCAGCTACCCAGGGGGTAGAAGTTGGTATCCACGGAATAGTTGAGCTGGCTCAGGCGGGTGAAGTACCGGACCACCTCCGGCTGGGACACCTCGGGCAGGTCCAGGTCGCCCCGCAGCAGCTCCTCTGGAGGCAGCCGCTGCTCGGGCACGTCCAGAGGAGGCAGACGCACGCCCCTGCGTCCCGGGACGCTGCGGTCCATCAGGAGCCGACGGTCCAGGAGGTGCGGGCGCTCCTTCCGCTGGATCATGAGGCTAAGCAAGCTCCCTCAAGACACGCACCAGGTCCTCGATCTCCCGGCGGCTGTTCAGCTCGGTCACGCAGAGGAGCCAGCCTTGGGGGACCAGATGGCTGATGTCCAGGCCGCCCAGGATACCCCTCTCTAGCAGGGCCTGGTTGATCTCCGCAGGTGGCCGGGGGCATTGGACCACGAACTCCCGGAAGAACGTCCCCTGCAAAGGCAGGGAGTAGCCGGGCACCCGCTGGACAAGGGACGCGGCGTAGTGGGCCTTGTGGTAGCAGAGCTCCGCCGCCTCGCGCAGGCCGGCCTTCCCCAGGGTTGCCAGATAGACCGCCACCATCAGTCCCATGAGGGCCTGGCTGGTGCAGATGTTGGAGGTTGCCCGCTCCCGCCGGATGTGCTGCTCCCGCGTCTGAAGGGTGAGGACGTACCCGGTCTCCCCGCGGGCGTCCACCGTCCTGCCCACGATGCGCCCCGGCATCTGCCGTAGGTACGGGGCCCGGCAGGCGAACAGGCCAATATACGGGCCGCCGAAGCTGAGAGGGATGCCCAGGGACTGCCCCTCGGCAATGGCGATGTCCGCGCCGTACTCTCCGGGCGGCCGAAAGAGGCCCATGGCCATGGGGTCCGTAGCCACCACCAGCAGGGCACCCGACGCGTGGGCCAGCCGCTCCATGGCCGGCAGGTCTTCCAGGTACCCGAAGAAGTTGGGGTGCTGGACAAGGAGGCACGCGGTGTCCGGCCTCAAGGGGAGAGCGCCAGCCGGGTCTACCTCCTGCACATCGATCTCCTGGGGCCCCGCGTAGGTGGCGACGACCTCCCGGTGGAAGGGGGAGAGGGTGTTCAGGTGCGCAACCCGGCTCCGGCCGGTGACGCGGCAGGCCATGAGCGCCGCCTCGGCCAGGCTGGAGGCCCCGTCGTACATGCCCGCGTTGGCCACGTCCATGGCCAGGAGCTGGCACACCAGTGTCTGGAACTCGTAGGCCGCCTGAAGGGTGCCCTGGCTGACCTCTGGCTGGTAGGGCGTATACGCCGTCAGGAACTCCCCCCTGCTGGCAACGGCCCGGACCACCGCAGGGATGAAGTGGCGATAGGCGCCAGCCCCCAGGAAGCACGGGCCCTCCAGGGCGTGCCGGTTCGCGGAGGCCAGGACCTCCAGCTCCTGGACCAGCTCCTGCTCTGACAAGGGCTCCGGCAGGGCCAGGGGCGCACCACGGACCCTGGAGGGGATGTCTCCCAACAGCTCCTCCACGGAGCCCACGCCCACGGCCTCGAGCATGGCCCGCCGGTCCTCCGGCGTGTTGGGGGAGTACGGGGAGAACGTGCGGGAGGAATCCATCCGTGCGCCGCTAGGCCTGGCGGGCCAGGAGCTGGTCGTAGGCCTTGGCGGAGAGAAGGTTCTCCAGGTCGGCCTTGTCCACCCCGCCCAGGCGGACGAGCCACGCAGCTCCGTGGGGGTCCTGGTTGAGGAGCTCAGGGTGCTGGACGAGCCGAGCATTGGCCTCAAGGACCTCTCCCGCCACGGGGCTGTAGAGGTCCGAGACGGCCTTGACGGACTCCACCTCTCCCAGCTTCTGGAACTGGGCCAGCCGCGTGCCCGGCGAAGGCAAGTCAACGAAGACGATGTCGCCCAACTGCTCCTGGGCGTAGGAGGTAATGCCCACCACGGCATCACCGTCGGCCTCTAGCAGGACCCACTCGTGCTCCTTGGTGTACTTCCGGTCCCTGGGGTACATCATTTTCTCCGACGGGAGTAGAAAGGGAGGGATACCGCCTGGGCCTCCACCAACCTGCCCCGGACATCCACCGCGAACCTGGTGCCAGGCTGGGCAAGCTCGACGGGAACATAGCCCAGGCCAACACTTCTGTCAAGGGTTGGCGAGTAGCCGCCGCTGGTGACCGTGCCCACCGCAGCCCCAAGGTGAACGATGGCGTACCCATGACGGGGAATACCCCGCTCCACCATCTGGAACCCCGTCAGCTTCCGCCGCACGCCCTCCTGGCGGATGCGGCGCAGGGCAGCCGAAGCGGCGGACTCCTTGTCCAGGGCCACGAACCGTTCCAGCCCGGCCTCGAAGGGGTTGGCGGCGCTGTCCATGTCCGCGCCGTGGAGGAGAAGGCCCGCCTCCAGGCGCAGGAGGTCCCGGGCCCCCAGGCCGCAGGGGGCAGCACCCATCTCCACCAGCCTTTCCCACAGCCTGGGGGCCCCCTCGGCCGCCAGGATGAGCTCGAAACCGTCCTCCCCCGTGTACCCGGTGCGGGAAACCACCGTGGGCCAGCCGAGCACCTGCGCCTGGGCGCAGCCAAAGGACGTGAGGCCGCCCGCAACGCCGGAGGCCAGCCGCTCCAGGAGCGCCGGGGCCTGAGGCCCCTGGAGGGCCACCATGGCCGTGTCCAGCGTCCGGTCCTCCAGCGCAGCATCCCCGAAGCGCTCCGTTTGCCAGCGCAGGAGCCACCGCCAGACGGTGTCCCGGTTGGCGGCGTTGCACACCAGCAGGTACTCCTCCGGGCCAGAGCGGTACACCACCGCGTCGTCCAGGATGCCGCCGTCGGTGCTGCACGCCAGCGTGTATCGAGCGCGGCCCACTGCGAGAGAAGGGATGGGGGCTGTAAGGGCCCAGTCCAGCAGCCCGGCGGCCTGAGGCCCCCGAACCCCGAGGCGGCCCATATGGGAGACGTCGAAGAGGCCGCTGGCGGACCGGACGGCCCGCACCTCGGCGATGATGCCGGCGAACTGGAGGGGCAGCTCCCATGCCGCGAAGGGGACCATCCTGGCCCCATGGGCCAGATGAGAGGCGTGAAGAGGGCTCCTCTGGAGATGGGTGACCATGGCAGGAGGGCCTGGGAGGCGCAGCGGGATGGTAGGACACCCCGAAGCCCGTGTCAATGGAGAGGCGAGGGAAGGCGGCTTGCCAGGGAGCGCCATGGCCGTTACCATAGATAGCAGGCCGGAGCGCCCCGTAGGCCCGGCCAGCAAGGATATTCGAAGACGTGGACCAAGAGGCCGCCAAGCCCCCACCCTCTCCAGCCACCCTGCCCCTGCCCCTGCACCGGAGCCCTCTGGGAGGGCAGGTCAAGCTGTTGGTTGCCATCGGCCTGCTGGCGGCAGCGCTCGCGTACTTCGCCTTCGCCGCCTTTCAGGGCGCGACCGTATTCTACCTGACCGTGGGAGAGCTCCTGGATGGGCGGGCGGAGGCAGAGAAGGTCGTCCGCGTGAGCGGCAAGCTGGTACCGGGCTCGTTCCAGCGGGAGGGGAGCGGCACGCTCGCAACCTTCAGCCTGACGGACGGCGTCCGCGTGCTGCCTGCCAAGCACGACGGTGCTCTGCCGGACCTGTTCTTCAACGAGCTCTCTGACATCGTGCTCGAGGGCACCTACGCTGCTGGCAGGCCCTTCGCGGCCCGGGAAGTCATCGTCAAGTGTCCCTCCAAGTACGTAGCCCGCCCTGCCCAGCAGGGGCCGGCCCCGTAGAGGCCCTGAGCACCTCTTGCGGGGCGCATCGCACGGCGCGGGCCACGGCCAGGGTAGCCGGCCGCGACGCCGGGAAGAGCGAGGGCAGCCCGCCTCCGCAGGAACCCTAACCTGAAGGGGCCTGGTAGTCCTGGGAGACTCCACGGAGTCGAAGCTTGAGGGCCTCCGGCATGGCCCGGCGGGGAAGGTCCCGCAGGAGAGCGAGGGTCGCTTGGAGCGTGGCCACGAAGCGCGAGCAGTTCCCGCACTCTTCCAGGTGGCGCTTCAGGAGCTCCCGCTCCTGGTCCGAGAGCCCTCCCTCCAAGAGCGCCGATGCCTGCCGCCTGAGCTCGGCACAGTCAACGCGCCGCCGCAGGCCAAGACGCTTGAGAACAGCGGTCAGGAACACGTCCCCTCCGTCCGCCTACTCTACGCGGGGCGCCGTCCTCTGGCAAGCACCCCTGGGACCCCACTTCAACCCTTAGATGTCTCCCACCGGCCTGAGGATGCCACCGAGCATCGTCGTGACGCAGCAGGGCGAAGGTTGCCTTCATGACTGAAGAGACCCGTGCCGCTTTCCAGGAGGTCGTGGAGCGGTACGGCGAGTTTGTCTACAACGTCGCTCTCAGGGTCCTCGGCAACCCCCACGACGCGGAGGACGCCACCCAGGAGGCCTTCCTGGATGCCTATCGCGCCTGGGACCGGTTCCGGGGCGAGGCCCAGGTCTCCACCTGGCTATACCGCATCGCCGTCAACCGAAGCCTCATGCGGCTGCGCAAGGAGGCGAAGGAGCGCCAGCTCACTCAGACCGGCATAGAGGACATGCAAGTAGCAGACTGGGCGGACACGCCGGAACAAGCAGCGTTGAAGGGCGAATTGAGGGAGAAGCTGGAGGAGGGCCTGGGGCGGCTGCCGAAGGACCTCCGGGCCGCCATTGTGCTGCGAGATGTGGAAGGCCTGTCCACGGCCGAGGCGGCGGCGGCCCTGGGGATCAGCGTCCCCGCCCTCAAGGCACGGCTGCATCGGGGCAGGCTGCTCCTGAGGAAGCACCTGGACCAGTACGTGGCGAGCATGGCCCGGGGCCCCTGAGCCCTCCCTAGGAGGGTGCTGAACAACCCTTTCGACCATCCCCC
>JACQOS010000089.1 GCA_016202425.1 Chloroflexota bacterium | reverse complement strand
GCCTTACCCCGGTATCCCAGGCGGTTCAGCTCATTCGCAATGGCCATGTACCCCTTGTTCTCTTCCACGGAGAGCTGGTAGGCCAGACGGATTGCCTCTGCCTCTCGTGGCTCTTGCTCCCAACTCACGGTATCCCTGTCTTTGACCTGGCGATAACCAAATGGTGGCCGGCTCATATGACGCCCCTTTGCAGCAGCTTTGAAGGAAGCGGCTTTCACCCGTTCACTGGTCCGCCGTGACTCTGCCCCAGCAATACCGGCGCGCACCAGAAGCAAAAGCTCTTCCTTCAGGTCTTCATTGGCTGACTCGACGGTGATACCCCGCTCTTCCAACTCCCAGAAACAGCACCACCACATGCCCAACGTCATGCTCCACCACGTATCGGAGCATAGTCTGGTACTGAACCCGATCATCACGACGGCCACTCTGAACATCGGTAAAAGTGGCTATCGGCCTAAGGCCGTTGGTGGTACAGTGTGCGTGAAAGGATGCCTCTTGGGTTTCCAAGGAGACGTGGCGCTCCCCCGCCTGGTTCATTGTGGAGACCTGAAGTATCCCACGGCAGCATCACTCTTGACAGCAGTTGCGGTGCTCATGAGCGCCTCCCATTCCGATTGTCAAGAGTCTAGCACAAACACCGCCTCATGTCAAATGCAGACAGGCTTACCACGAGCGGTTGATCATAGCGCCCTTTTCCGACAGTAGGTGCTAGCTGTCCATGGCAGGGGATGGTAGTCGAGCAGAGGGTCCCGTGGTCATTCGCTTCGGCACCGACGGCTGGCGGGGCATCATTGGCTGGGACTTCACCGCCCACAACGTCCGGGCCTGCGCCCGAGGCGTGGCACGCCTCCTGGCAAGGAGCGACCTCGCCTCCCGGGGCCTGGTGGTAGGGTACGACACCCGCTTCGCCTCCGAGTCCTTCGCCGCCGAGGTGGCCCAGGTGACCACCGGCAGCGGCGTCCGAACGCTCCTGTGCGAGCGGGCCGCCCCTACCCCGACGGTCAGCTACAACATCGTCCACCATCAGGCCGGAGGCGGCGCCATCATCACCGCCAGCCATAACCCCGCTCCCTGGAGCGGGTTCAAGTACAAGCCCGACTACGCCGGCAGCGCCTCGCCCCAGGTGATCGAGGCCCTGGAGGCGGAGATCCAGGGAGCCATCCAGGAGCCTTTCCCGTTGCTATCCCTGGCCGCGGCACGAGAGCAGCACCTCCTCCTGGACATCGACCCCGCGCCGCCCTACCTGGACCACATCGCCCGGCTGGTGGACCTCCCATCCTTGCGCGCCAGCGGTCTCACCGTCGGCGTGGACGCCATGTTCGGCGCCGGCGCGGGCTACCTCTCACGCCTTCTGGCGGGCGGCTCCCTTCGAGTGACCGAGCTCCACGCCGAGCGCAACCCTCTCTTTCCGGGCATGGCGCAGCCGGAGCCCGTGGCCCACAACCTGGCAGAGCTCCTGCGGTGGGTCCCCACTCACAAGGCCGATGTGGGCATCGCCCTGGACGGCGACGCCGACCGGGTGGGCCTGGTGGACGAAAAGGGCCGATTCATCCCCACTCTTCAGGTCTTCCCCCTCCTGGCCCTCTACCTGCTGGAGGTCAGGGGGGAGCGGGGGCCCATCATCAAGTCGCTCACCATGAGCAGGATGGTGGAGCGGCTCGGCGAACTCTACAGCGTTCCCGTGCACGAGACCCCCGTCGGATTCAAGTACATCGGGCCCCTGATGATGGAGCACGGCGCCCTGGCGGGCGGAGAGGAGAGCGGCGGGTACGGCTTCCGCGGCCACATCCCGGAGCGCGATGGCATCCTCAGCGGCCTCTTGCTCCTGGACCTCATGGTGAGGACAGGCAAGCGCCCCTCGGAGCTTGTGGAGATGCTCTTCGCAAAGGTAGGTCCCCACTTCTACGACCGACTGGACGTCCCCTTTGCTCCCGAGCAACGCGCATCCACCCAGGAGCGCCTCGCCTCCCGGCGGCCCACGACCCTGGCCGGCAGGCGTGTCGTCGGAAGGGACAACCTGGACGGGACGAGGTTCCTGCTGGAGGGCGGCGGCTGGGCCCTGGTCCGTTTCTCCGGCACCGAGCCCCTCCTGCGCATCTACGCCGAGGCCGAGAGCCCCCAGCGGGTCCAGCGCCTGCTGGACGATGCCCGCGCCCTGGCAGGAGTCTGAGGGATGAGTGTCCTGGACCAGCCGGAGGTCTACCAGCGCCTGGACCCTTCGAGGCTCGTGGACCGCATCGCTTCCCTGCCGGACCAGTGCTGGCAGGCGTGGAGGGAGGGCCTGGCCTTCGAAGTCCCGCCCCAGTACTCCAGGGTGGAGGCCATCGTGCTCGCAGGCATGGGCGGCTCCGCCATCGGTGGCGACCTCCTGGCCGGTCTCGCAGCCCTGGAGGAGGCACCTCCCATCGTGGTCAGCAGGGACTACTCCCTGCCGCGCTGGGTCGGCCCCACCACCCTGGTGCTGGTCTCAAGCTACTCCGGGGATACTCCCGAGACCCTGTCCGCGTACCGCCAGGCGCGCCAGCAGGGGGCCTGCATGGTCGCCATCACCAGCGGGGGAGCCCTGGCCCAGGAAGCGATGCGGGAACGCGTCGCCCTATTCCAGGTCTCCTACCGGGGCGAGCCCCGCTCCGCCCTGGGCTACAGCTTCGTTGCCCCTCTCGCCTTCCTCTGCAAGCTTGGGCATCTCTCAGGAAAGGAGAAGGACGTGGAGGAGAGCGTGGCCCTGCTGCGGGACCTGGCCTCCGCCTTCGCCCCTTCGGTCCCCCAGGCCCAGAACCTGGCCAAGACGCTGGCCATCTCCCTCCAGGGGAGGCTCCCCGTAATCTACGGCGCGGGATTTCTTGGCGCGGTTGCCCGCCGCTGGAAGACCCAGTTGAACGAGAACAGCAAGGTGTGGGCGTTCCACGAGGAGCTGCCGGAGGCGTGCCACAACGCCGTCCAGGGGTACGCTCTCCCCGCCACCCTGCACCAGCAGGCCTCGGTCCTTCTCCTCCACTCCACGCTCCTGGATGGCCGCGTCTCCAGGCAGTACGATGCCGTCCAGGACATTCTGGAGCAGGCGGGCATCCCCCACCGGCGGCTGGACGGCGTGGGCAGGACTCCCCTTGCCCACCTCTTCACCACCCTGTACCTTGGCGACTACGCCAGCTACTACCTGGCCATCCTGAACAACGCCGATCCTTCGCCTGTCCCCGCTATCGAGGACGTGAAGCAGCGCCTCGCATCCCCTCCCTGACCCAGGCGCGGTCTCGGCCTCACCCTGATACCCCTGGAGAGAAACCGCCGGGCGATGTACTTGCCCGTGAAGCCCAGGGCCCCAGTCACCACCTGCAACTCCCCGGCCCTTCCCGGCGTCCGGCCTCGTCCCATCATCTAACGCGCGGCCCTCCACCTGCCATAGGCCCAGCGCCCCACGAACCAGCCTACCGCCGCCAATGGCACCCACACGAGTGCCCACACCCCCAGGAGAATGGCCCCGTTGGCCAGGCCCTGTCCGAAGCGGGCCAGCGCCCGCACCGCGCTCTTGGCCGTTTCCCAGGGGCTCCAGCCGGGCTCCACCAGCCGCCTGGGGCTCCCAGCGGGCTGCAGCTCCACCGTGATGAGGGAGCTGGCCGAGGTCCGCTCCAGGTACTGCATCCGTCCCTTGGCCTGCTCTATCTGGCCCTGCACGTTGCTCAGCTCCCGCTGCACCTTGAGGGCGTCTTCAACGGTCTCGGCGCGGTCCAGCAGGCGCAGGTACTGCTCCTCCGTCCTTTCCAGGTTCCGGGTCCTGGCCTGAACGTCCACGTACTCCTCCGTCACGTCCTGGGCGGAGCTCTGCTCGCTGGGCACCCGCACCGCCAGGCCTCGAACCCGCCCCAGGACAGCGTCGGTCTGCTCCGCCGGCACCCGTATCGAGATAAGGCCAGAGCGCCCCTCCTCCTCGCCGCTGACACGCGAGGAAACGACGAAGCCGCCTGCCCCCGTCGCCAGGGAGGCGATGGTCTCCAGGGCCTTCGATATGTCCTCTACCAGCAGGCTCATGGCCACGGTCCGCACGATCAGGCGGTCTGCGGTAGCACTCGTGAGAGTAGCGAAGTTCCAAGAATCGCTACGTTCGACAGCAATGCCGCCAGGCGCTGCCGGTCGCGGGATCGCTGCCGGTAGCGGGATCGGTGTCCCTGCGGGTGGAGAGGGAGGCTCGGGCCGTGCGCCGGCTCCACAGCCGGCGAGCAGCACCAGAAGCGTGGCAGCGAGCAGGACGCGGGAGAAGATGGTCGCCATGCGGGGTCTCCTTCCCCGGCTTGAGGCCGGAGGCCGTGAACGGCCTGGTTGCCTATCAAGACGTTGGCCGAGCCAGGAAAGTTCCCGCCAACAACAACAGGGGCGCCCCGAGGAGTCGAGACGCCCCTGTCCCACGGCCACGCCCCAGCGCTACCGCTTCGAGTACTGCTGCCTCTTCCGCGCCCGCTTGAGCCCGTACTTCTTGCTCTCCTTGATCCTGGCGTCCCTGGTGAGCAGCCCGTGCTGGCGGAGCGGGCCTTTCAGATTCGGGTCCAGGGCGAGCAGCGCCCGCGCGATGCCATGGGACACGGCACCCGCCTGGCTGCTCGGCCCTCCCCCCACAACCTTGGCCTCCAGGCTGCACTTCCCCAGCGTGTCCGTCACCGTCAGCGGCCTCAGGGCTGCGCTCTTCCACGCCAGCGCGGGGAAGGCGATCTCCAGGGGCTTCCCGTTGACCAGGAGAGGTCCTGGGCGCGCGTGAAGGCGCACCTGAGCTATGGCCGTCTTTCGCTTTCCCAACCCCTGGTAGTACTGTTGCTGGACCATCTATCCCTCCGCACGGCCTGGCTCGGCCAGTGCCTGCACCTTCTCCGCCTTCTGCCTTGGCGTTGCAAGCTGTGCCTTGTGGGGGTGCTCCGGGCCAGCGTACACCTTCAGGCGCCGCAGCATCTGCCCGGCGAGGCTACCCTTGGGCAGCATGCCCCTCACGGCCAGCCGGACCAGCCGGTCCGGGTGTTTCGCGAGCATCACCTCCATGGAGACCTCCCTCAGCCCACCCGGGTACCCGGAATACCGGTAGTAGCGCTTCTGGCTTGCCTTCTTGCCCGTGGTTGCCACCTGCGCCGCGTTCACCACCACCACGAAGTCCCCAGTGAGGATGTGAGGCGTGTAGATAGGCTTGTGCTTGCCCTGCAGCAGACGCGCCACCTCCACCGCCAGGCGCCCCAGGGGCCTTCCTGCCGCATCCAGCACATGCCACGCGGGAACGACCTCCTGGGGCCGGGCGCTATATGTCCTCGGGCGTTTGTCTGCCATGGGGTGGAAAGTCCTCGTACTTTACCTGCATCAAACTCAGCCCCCGGGCGGGGAGCGCTGGCGCCATCCGGGAGAGCACCGGCGGGCGCCGGTCTCGGAGGGCGCACACCCCCTCCAGCGACAGGCGCCCCGTCCCCACCATGAC
Organism: Chloroflexota bacterium; assembly: GCA_016202425.1. Lineage (GTDB taxonomy): Bacteria > Chloroflexota > Dehalococcoidia > Lucifugimonadales > JACQOS01 > JACQOS01. Next base: position 22,630 of record JACQOS010000089.1, on the reverse strand, counting down.
CAGCATCCCCGCGATGCGTCTCATCTGGTGAGGGAGGAAGGCGTTCGCCTCGACCTCAAACTGAACCAGCTCCCTCTCCCTCCAGAGCCGCGTCGCCAGCACATGCCGGAGCGTGCTCTTCCCCGAAGCCACCGGCCCGCCAAAGGAGGCGAAGTCGTGGACCCCTTCCAGGAGGCGGAGCGCCAGCCCCATCGCCTCGTCGTCCAGGGGTTCCGCCACCCGATGGGCGAACCGTTCCCGCAGGGGAGAGCGCTCGGCCCTGTTCAGAAAGGTGTACCGGTACACGCGACTGAGGGCGTGGCGCCGAGGGTCGAAGTGGGCAGGGACATCGTACGCCGCCTGCACGGCTACATCGAGCGGCAGGAAGTGGTTCAGGCCCTGGGCCATCGCCTTGCAGGGCAGCCGGGAAGAGGTGGAGAACGCTGCCACCTGGCCCGCCGCGTGGGCTCCCGTGTCGGTCCGTCCTGCCGCCTGGATGCGGCAGGGCGCCAGCGTCAGGCTTGCCACTGCCCTCTCCAGCTCCCCCTGGACGGTGGAAGCGTTGGCCTGAAGCTGAAATCCCTGGTACCGGGTACCATCGTACTCCACCACCAGGGCCACCCTGCGTCGAGCATCCACCATGCCATCACCCTTCTCGGCCCGGCGGTGCATCCCCTGTGGGGCCAGACTCCTCTACCAGCTCCAGCAGCGCCATGGGGGCCCGGTCGCCTTCCCGAGGCCCCAGCTTCAGCACCCGCGTGTAGCCCCCGGGGCGCATGGCATACCGCTCTTTCAGCTCGCCAAACACCTTCTCCACCACGGCCTCATCGGTCACGAAAGCCAGGGCAAGCCGCCGGTGGTGCAAGGTGCCTCGCTTCCCGTAAGTAATGATCTTCTCCGCCAGGGCTCGGACCTCCTTGGCCTTGGCCACCGTGGTCCGCACCCGCTCGTGCCGCAGCAGATCCGTCACCAGCACCCGGTACAGGGCCAGGCGCTGGCCGGTGGGGCGGCTCAGGTGACGGCCGGCAACCCCGTGTCTCACGGGGTCTCCTCCTGTTCGGCTTCCTGCTCCTCCTGGTTCGCAGGTTGGGCAGCATTGGGAGCGGGGACTTCGCCCCCCGGTATGCCCTTGGCGAACGGGGTCTCCGAGAGAAGCAGCTCCTTCTCCTGGAGCCGACGGACCATCTCCTCCAGGGACTTCTCCCCAAAGTTCCGGATCTTCAGCAGCTCCGAGACGTCCTTCTCCAGAATCTCGCCCAGGCAATTGATATGGGCCCGTTTCAAGCAGTTCAGCGTGCGAGTGGAGAGTTCCAGCCGCTCCACGGCCATGTTGTACACGTCGGCGGGGATGGAGAGGGCCAGCGACAGCTTCTGTCCCTGCTCTTCCACCACCTTCCCCACGTTGGCGAACAGGTAGAACAGGTCCATGAGGATCTTCCCTGACCGGGCCAGAGCCTCCACGGGACTGATGGTCTCGTCGGTCCAGACCTCCAGGACCAGCCGTTCGTAGTCGGTCACCTGGCCCACCCTGGTGCGCTCCACCGCGTAGTTGACCCGGCGCATCGGAGAGAAGATGGCATCCAGAGGCAGCACGCCAATGGACAGGCCGTCGCCCTGGGTCGCCGGGACATATCCCTTCCCCTGCTCCACGTTCATCTCTACCGCGAGCCGTGCCTCGGGCGAGTCCAGCGTAGCCAGATGCAGCTCCGGGTTCACGATTTCAAAATCGGGCGGGGCCTGGATGTCCGCAGCCGTCACCACCCCCTCTCCCTGGACCTCTAGCCGCATCTTCCCCGGCCGGTCCGCATGGGAACGGATGCGCACCCTCTTGAAGTTGAGCAAGAGATCCGTCACATCCTCTTTGACGTGCGGGATGGTCGAGTACTCGTGCATCGCCCCGTCGATCTTCACCCAGGTGATGGCCGCGCCGCGTATGGAGTTCAGCAGCACCCGGCGCAGGGGATTGCCCACCGTCATAGCGTACCCGCGCTCCAGGGGCTCGATGGCAAATTTCCCGTAGCTCGGGGTCTGCTCCACCACCTTGATCTCTGGCCGGGGGATTTGAATTTCCACCGTCGTGCTGAGCGTCATGACCTCTCCGTTTCCTCCAGGTTGCGCCATCGGGGTTCCTGCGTGCGGTATCATCGGGAGTAGTACTCCACGATGAGCCTCGCCTCGATCTCCTTCCCCAACTCCGCAGCCTCAGGGAGCCGCAGCACCTTCCCCGAGAGCCCCTCGGCCTCGCGACTGAGCCAGGGGGGCACCGACCTCTGGGGGCTTCCCGCCGCCAGCTCCTTCACGAAGGCCTCTCCGCGGCTCTTTTCACCGAAGGCGATCACCTGCCCTGGTCTCACCCGGTACGAGGGGATGCTCGCCCTCTTCCCGTCCACCGTCATGATGCCGTGACTCACCATCTGCCGCGCTTGGTCCCGGGAGCGAGCGAAGTCCAGGCGGTACACCACGTTGTCCAGCCGCCGCTCCAGGAGTTGAAGCAACGTGTCTGGCGTGGCCCCCCGACTTTTCTGGGCCTCCTGGAAGTAGCGCTTGAACTGCCTCTCCAGGATGCCGTACGTGAACCTCGCCTTCTGCTTCTCCTGGAGCTGGACGCCCCGGTCGCTCAGGCGTCGGCGCCGCGCCGTGGGCCGGGCGCCAGGGCCGTACCTCCGGCGCTCAATGGCACAGCGGGGAGTGAAACAGCGCTCCCCCTTGAGAAAGAGCTTCTGCCCTACGCGGCGGCACAAGCGGCACGCCGGTCCAGTGTACCTTGCCATTGTTTCTCCTACACCCTCCGCTTCTTGGGGGCTCGGCAACCGTTATGCGGCGTGGGTGTCACGTCCCGAATGGACGTGACCGCCAGCCCCGCCGCCTGAAGGGAGCGAATGGCCGCCTCCCTTCCAGCACCGGGTCCCTTGATGAAGACCTCCACCTGCCGCAGCCCATGCTCCAGGGCCCGCCGTCCCGCCCCCTCCGCCGCTCGCTGGGCCGCGAACGCCGTCCCCTTCCTGGCTCCCTTGAACCCCGTGGTCCCCGAACTGCCCCAGGCGATGATGTTTCCTGCCGGGTCCGTCAGGGTGACCAGCGTGTTGTTGAAGGTGGCGCGGATGTATGCTCGTCCCTGGGGGACGAACTTACGCTCGCGCTTCCGTGGTCTCGATTTCCCTCGGGCCATGTTCCCTCCTCCCGCCTACTTCTTAGCGGCGGCGGTGCGCCGCCGCCCGGCGACGGTCCTCCGGGCGCCCCGCTTGGTGCGGGCGTTGGTTCGGGTCCGCTGCCCACGCACCGGCAAGCCCCGGCGATGGCGAAGCCCCCGGTAGCTACCGATCTCGATGAGGCGCCGGATGTTCATGTTCACCTCCCGGCGCAAGTCGCTCTCCACCCTCTGCTCCTTGTCCACCAGCTCCCGGATGCGGTTCAGTTGCTCGTCCGTCAGCTCCCGCATCTTGGGGTTGCCCGCGACCCCGACCTTCTGGACGATGCGCAGGGCCAACGTGGGCCCGATGCCGAAGATGCGCCTTAGGGCGATCTCCACCCGCTTCGTGTCCGGCACATCCACACCCGCAATGCGTGCCATGGGCCCCTCCTCTCGCTGGCCTCTTGCCTATCCTTGCCGTTGCCGGTGGCGACGGATCTCACAGATGATGCGTACCACCCCGTGGCGGCGCACCACCTTGCACTTCGCACACCGCTTCTTCACCGACGCTTGGACCTTCACGCTGCCAACGCTCCAGTTACCGGAACCGGAAGGTGATCCTGCCCCGGCTCAGGTCGTACGGGGAAAGCTCCACCAGCACGCGGTCCCCGGGCAACACCCGGATGAAATGGACCCGCATCTTCCCCGAGATGTGGGCCAGCACGTGATGGCCATTGGCCAGTGCCACCCGGAAAAAGGCGTTGGGTAGAGCTTCCGCCACCGTGCCTTCGACCTCAATGGACTCCTTTTTACCCATGCCTTGGTCCACCTACCACCGCCGTCAGCACCTCGGGCCCGTCCAGGGTGATGGCCACCGTGTGTTCGAAGTGGGCGGACAGGCTCCCGTCGGCCGTCACCACCGTCCACCCGTCCTCCAGGGTCCTCGTCGCCCACCCTCCCAGGTTCAGCATGGGCTCAATGGCGATGACCATCCCCGGCCTCAGCAGAGGGCCCTTGCCCACCTCCCCCACGTTGGGGATGGCAGGCTCCTCGTGCAGGGCCCGCCCGATGCCATGCCCCACGTACTCCCGTACGACCCCGAACCCTAGCCCTTCGGCGTATTCCTGCACCGCCCGGGAGATGTCCCCCACCCGGTTTCCCGGGCGGGCCTGCTGGATCCCCCGTTCCAAAGCCTGGCGCGTCGCCGCCATCAGGCGCTCCGCCTCCGGGGTAGTAGCGCCAGCCCCCACGCTAGCGGCGGCGTCGGCGTGGTAGCCGCGTACCACCGCCCCCACGTCCAGGCTCACGATGTCCCCTTCCCGGACCGCCCGATCCCCCGGGATCCCGTGCACGATCTCCTCGTTCAGGGAGACGCAGATGGTGGCCGGATAGCCTCGGTAGCCCTTGAAGGACGGCCTTGCCCCCAGCCGCCGGATCTCCCGCGCCGCAATGCTGTCCAACTCCCTCGTCCTCATGCCCGGCTGGACGGAACGGACCAGGAGCTCCAGGACTGCGGCCACCACTTCCCCCGCCTCCCGCATGAGCCGCAACTCCTGGGAGGACTTGAGGGTGATGCCGCCCTGGGCCAGGTCCGGCCGCGCTATCGGAACACTCAAACGTCTCTGCATGTCTGCTGGTATTGTAGCGTCCCCGGCGAACTCCGGCAAAGACGGGCTCCTAGCCCCTCGGGGCCAGCAGCCCCAGCGCCGCCAGGATCGCCTCCTCCACCGCCTCCATACCCAGATCGCCATTGACCCGTAGCAGCTTCCCCTGCCGGGCGTAGTAGTTCAGGAGCGGTACGAGCTCCTCCTGCTGCACCTGAAGCCTCCGTCCGACCACCTCTGGCCTGTCGTCGGCCCTCTGGTACAGCTCGCCACGGCACACGTCACACTTGCCCTCCACCCTGGGCGGCGCGCTCTCCCGATGGTAGGGTGTCTGGCACCGGCGGCACACCAGGCGGCCACTCAGCCGCCGCAGGAGCACCTCCTCCGGCACCTGGAGATAGAGCACCTTCCTCACTCCCTCCGGGCCCACCGCCCGGTCCAGCGCCAGCGCCTGCTCCACCGTTCGGGGGAACCCGTCGAAGATGCACCCCGGACGGCACGCCTCCTTCTCCAGTTCGCCCAGCACCATGCGGATCACCACATCGTCCGGGAGCAGCTCGCCCCGCTCCATGTACCCCTTGGCCAGGAGGCCCAGCTCCGTTCCCTCTTCCTGGTGACGCCGGAGCAGGTCGCCCGTCGCCAGGTGCGCCAACCCTAGTCGTGCCGAAAGGCGCTTCGCCTGGGTCCCCTTTCCCACACCTACCAGGCCCAGCAGGACGAACCGGGCCACCCCCTGGCTCCCCGCGGCCACCCGGGCATCGCTGGCACCCCTGGCGCCTCGCGGGGCTGTGGCCCTCCCGCTCATCGCAGGAACCCCTCGTAGCTCCGCATGAGCAGTTGTGCCTCCAGTTGCCGGAGCGTGTCCAGGGCAACGCCGACCACAATCAACACGCTGGCGCCGCTGAGCTGAATGCCCTGGATGTCCGTGACTCGCGTCGCCAGGAACGGGAGCAGCGCCACCATTCCCAGGAACAGGGCACCACCCCACGTGATGCGGATGATCACCCGGTTCATATAGTCCGCCGTGGGCCGCCCCGGCCGTATCCCGGGGATGAACCCACCGTTCTTCTGGAGGTTGTCGGCCAGGTTCTGCTGCTGGAAGATGACCAGGGTGTAGAAAAAGGTGAAGGCGACCACCAGCAAGAAGGAGAACACCCAGTACATCATGCCTTGAGGATCAAAGGCGTTCGCCAGGAACTGCGCGATCTTCCCCACCGTGGACCGCCCCAGGGGGTCGGCGAAGTAGCTCGCCAGCGTGCCCGGCAGGATCATGATGGAGAAGGCGAAGATGAGGGGGATCATGCCCGCCGAGTTCACCCGCAACGGGATGAAGGTCGTGCCCGCCTGCCGGTACATCCTCCCTCCCCGGAAGACGCTCCTGCCGTACTGTACCGGCACCCGCCGTTGGGCCTCGGTGAACAGCACGATCAAGTACACCATCAGCACCCCAAGGGCGGCCAGCAACAGCAATCCCCCCAGACGCTCCCGCTCCAAGAACCCCTGTCCCAGGAGCTGAGGGAACTGGGCCACGATGCCCGCGAAGATGATGATGGACACCCCGTTCCCAATCCCCCGCTCCGTGATCATCTCTCCCAGCCAGACCAGGAAGATGGTCCCGGCGGCCATGGACACCATGACGGCCAAGGTAGCCACCTCGAAGCCTCCGCTGAACCCCGTCCCCGCGAACCCTCCCAGGTTCCGCAGGAGTACGAGCTGCCCGTATGCCTGGGCCAGCGCGATGGGCACCGTCAGATAGTGGGTAATCTGGTTGAGCCGCTGCCGGCCTGCCTCGCCCTCCTTGTTCATGGCCTGGAGCCGAGGTATCACCGGGACCATGAGCTGCAGCACGATGGAGGCGGTGATGTACGGGTACACCCCCAGGGCCACGATGCTCAGGTTGCGAAGACCTCCCCCGCTGAACAGGTCCAGGAACCCCAGCAACTGGTTCTCCTGGAAGAGGCTCCGGATGAGCCCAATATCCACGCTGACGACCGGCACGTGGGCCAGGAAACGGAACAGGACGAGCATCCCCAGAGTGAAGAGGATGCGCGCCCGCAGGTCCGGCATGGCGAAGGCATCCAGCATCGCCTGGAGCAGCGCGGGGCGCTCCGGCGCCTGGGGCCGGGTCAGGGAGACGCCCATCGCTACAGCTCCTCCACCTTGCCGCCCGCCGCCTCGATGACGGCCCGGGCCCCGCGCGAGAACCGGTGCGCCACCACCGTGAGCGGCTGTTTCAACCGCCCTCGCCCCAGGACCTTTACGGGCCTCTCCACGTCCCTCAGAATACCCGCCTCCTTGAGCCCCTCGGGCGTGACGCGGCTCCCCGCCGGGAACTGGGCCAGCCGCTCCACGTTCACCTCCGCGTACTCATGCCGGAAGATGTTGGTGAAACCACGGAGCTTGGGCAGCGCCTTGACGAGCTTGAGCTGGCCGCCCGAAAACCCACGGCCCACCTTGCCTCCGGTGCGGGACTTCTGGCCCTTGATCCCCCGCCCCGAGTAGTTCCCTCGTCCGCTGCCGCTTCCTCGGCCCACCCTTCGCCTTCGGCGGTGCGCCCCTCCAGGAGGCGCCAGTTCATGCGGCTTCATGCTGCCGTTGCTCCTCCACGCTCAAGAGATGGCGGACCTTGGTCACCATCCCCCGGATCACCGGGGTGTCTTCCCGCTCCACCATCGCGTGGAGCCGGTGCAGCCCCAGGGCGCGGATAACCCTTCGCTGCTCCCGGGGGTAGCCGATGGCGCTGCGCGTCCAGGTAATGCGGAGTTTCCCCACGGCCGTTGCCTCCAGCGCCACTACGCCGGCGCCGGGGGCTTCTCCTTCGGGGCCTCTCCCTTGCGCAGCGCCTGCTCCTGCTCGACGACTCGGAGTCCTCGGAGCGCCTGAAAGGTAGCCCCCGCCACGTTGATAGGGTTTCCACTCTTCAGCGACTTGCACACCACGTCTTTCACTCCCGCCAGTTCCAGCACCGCCCGGGACACGCCCCCGGCGATGATGCCGGTGCCGAGAGAGGCTGGCTTGATCAGCACGATGGCTGCCCCGTACTTCGCCTGCGCTCGGTGAGGGATGGTGCGCCCCCGGAGCAGGACGGCGACGACGTTCTTGCGAGCGATGTTCGTCCCCTTGCGGATGGCATCGGGAACGCTGTCCGCCTTCCCCAGTCCTACGCCCACGTTCCCATGACCATCGCCCACCACCACCAGGGCGTTGAAGCTCAGGTGGCGTCCCCCCTTGACGACCTTGGCCACCCGGCGGATCTTGACAACCTTCTCGGAGAACTCCCGGACTTCCTCCGACGCTTCATGCTTGGCAACCATTAGAGCTCCAGTCCTCCCTCGCGGGCCCCTTCCGCCAGCGCCTTCACTCGGCCGTGGTACTTGAACCCCCCACGGTCGAAGACCACCCGGCTGACGCCTGCTGTCCTGGCCCGCTGGGCCAACAGCGTCCCCACCAGATGTGCCGCCTGGCTCTTCGTCTTGCCGTTCTTCTGGGCGGCAACTTCGCTTTCCCGACTGGAGGCCGCCACCAGCGTACGGCCGGTGGTGTCATCGATCACCTGGGCGTAGATCTGTTTCAGGCTCCGGAAGACGCTAAGCCGCGGCCGCCCGGGCGTCCCCCGGACCCGCTTCCGCACCCGCAGGTGCCGCATGATGCGCCTTGCCCTGAGGTCCACCAGGCGTGGCATCCTACTTGCTCCTCCCGGCCGCCTTCCCAGGCTTCACCCGAACCACCTCGCCGACGTACCGGACCCCTTTGCCCGTGTACGCGTTCGGCGGCCGGACCCTGCGGATCCGGGCTGCCATCTCCCCCACCAGTTGCTTGTCGGCCCCCTGCACGTGGACCCGGTTCGCCCCCTCCGCAACCAGCGTGATGCCCGGGGGGGGCTCCACCTCCACGGCCTTGGCATAGCCCACCTGAAGCGTAATCCCCTTCCCCGACTGCTGCGCCCGGTACCCCACCCCCACCAGGTCCAGGCTCTTCTGGAACCCTTCACTGACTCCGGTGACCATGTTAGCTATCAGGCTCCTGGTCAACCCGTGCAGCGCCCGGTCCTTCCGCTCGTCGGATGCCCGGGCCACGACGACCTGCTCGCCCTTCACATCCACGGCGAGCCGGGGGCTCACCGCCTGGCGCAGCGTCCCCCGAGGGCCAGCTACGGTGACCAGCCCGGCCGTGGCGGTGACGCTCACCCCTGGCGGGAGCGGAATCGGTCGGCGTCCCACTCTCGACATTGCCTCACCTTCCTACCAGACGTAGCACAGGAGCTCGCCCCCCAACCCGAGCCGCCACGCCTCTTGCCCCGTCATGATCCCGCGAGAGGTGGAGACAACGGAGATTCCCCGCCCTCCGTACATTCGAGGCACTTCCCTCTTCCCCACGTACACGCGCAGGCCCGGCTTGCTCATCCGGCGCAGCCCGTTGATGGCCGATTGCTTTCCCTCCAGGTAGCGAATCCGGATCCTCAGCAGGCTCTTGGCCCCGTCCCGTACCACCTCGTACCCCTCAATGAAACCCTCGTCCTTCAGGAGCTTCGCTATGGCCACTTTCACCTTGGAAGAGGGCGCCGACACCCACTCGTGGCGCACTGCCAGGGCGTTGCGGATCCGCGTGAGCATATCTGCTATCGGATCGGTCATCATCGGAAATGTCTCCTACCAGCTCGCCTTGCGCACGCCCGGAAGCTCCCCCTTCAGGGCCCGGGCCCGAAAGCAGAGCCTGCACAGCCCAAAGTACCGAATGTAGGCTCGTGGCCTCCCGCACTGATGGCACCGGTTCCGGTGCTGCTCCTTGTACTTGGAGGTGTGCAACCACTTCTGGATCTTCGCTTGTGTTGCCATACTTGCCGTCCTGGCCCTGCCTCTAGTTGCGGCTGAAGGGCATCCCCAAAAGCTGCAGCAGGCGCTGCGCCTCCTGTCGCGTCCTCGCCGAGGTGACCAGTGTCACCTGGAACCCGCGGACCTTGTCGATCTGGCCGTATTCGATCTCCGGGAAGACCACCTGCTCCCGGACCCCCAGCGAGTAGTTGCCCCCGCCATCGAAGCCCTCGAGCGGTACGCCATGAAAGTCCCGCACCCGTGGCAGGGCGGCGTTCACCAGCCGGTCCACAAAGTCGTACATCCGGTGCGACCGGAGGGTCACCATAACGCCGATGGTCATTCCCAGGCGGATCTTGAACCCCGCCACGGACCGCCGGGCCTTGGTGGTCACGGGTTTCTGCCCGCTGATGGTCGCAAGCATCTTCGTCACCGCCTCAACGGCCTTGGCTTCCTGCACCGCCTCTCCAAGGCCCACGTTCAACACCACCTTCTTCAGCCGGGGTACTTCCATCACGTTTCTGTACCCAAACTCCCCCTGGAGCGTCGGCACCACCTGCGTCCGGTAGCGCTCCAGCAGCCTGGGCACCCTCCTGACGGCCGGCCCCTTGGCCTGAGGCTCCGCGGGTGCTGGCTGGGCCTTTCCCTTCCGTCCCTCCCGGGCGGGGCGTTGGGCTGGCGCCGTCGCGGGCGGAGCGGAGGCCCTCGGCTGGCCTTTCCCAGCAGCCTTGCCTACAGGTCGATCATTTCCCTGCATGAGCGACATACCCTCACCTTGCGTCCGTCGTCCAGCACCCGGTGCCCTACCCGGACGGGCTTGGTGCACCGGGGGCACACCAGCATCACCCTGGCCAGCGGCAGGGGGGCCTCTTTCTGGATAATGCCTCCCTGTCGCACCCTGGGCGTGGGCCGCTGGTGCCGCTTCACCACGTTGGCCCCCTCAACGACCACCCGCCCGGTTCGGGGGAGCACCGTCTGCACTTTCCCGCGCTTGCCCCGGTCGCGGCCGCCGATGACCTGGACCGTATCGTTCTTCCGGATCCGCATCCTACAGCACCTCAGGGGCCAGGGAGACGATGCGCGTGTAGTTCTTTTCCCTCAGCTCCCTCGCCACGGGCCCAAAAATGCGGGTGCCTCTCGGGTTCAACTGGTCCGTCAGCAGCACCGCAGCATTGTCGTCGAACCGGATGTACGTGCCATCGGGGCGCCGGTACGGCTGAGCGGTACGGACCACCACGGCCCGCACCACCTCGCCTTTTTTCACCGGCGCTGCCGGAATCGCCACCTTCACCGAGGCAACGATCACGTCTCCCACCCGAGCATACCTCCGACGTGTGCCGCCGGGGACGTTGATGCACATGATCACCTTGGCCCCGGAGTTATCGGCCACGTTCAGCCGCGTGTACGTTTGAATCACCGGGCACCCTCGTCTCCCGGAGTCTGCCTCTCAGGTGTTGCTTCGGGCGCGACCTCCCCAGGCCCGGCCTGGGGCTGCCCCGGAGGGCTGACGCTGCCTTCCGTGACCGCTGGAGCCGGCGCCTCGGCGGCTGAGGGCTCCGCGGGGGTGCTGGGGATGGCCACCAGCTCCTGCTCCACCGTCGCCCCAATCTCCGAAGGCTGGACCTCAGGCACCTCCCGGCGCTGCAGGACCTGCACCACACGCCATCGCTTGGTCCTGGAGAGAGGGCGGGTCTCCATGATTTGTACCAGGTCTCCCAGCCTGCACTCCTCCCGCTCGTCGTGGGCGCTGAACCGCGAGAAGCGCCGCACCGCTTTGTGGTAGAGGGGATGCCGCCGCTGCCACTCCACCACTACCACCACGGTTTTCTGCATCTTGTCGCTGACCACGCGACCGATGCGCGTCTTTTGCCTCGCCTGGTTCATGGCCGCGTCTCCCGCAATTCTCGTTCCCGCATCACCGTCGTGATCCGCGCGATCTTCCTGCGGACCTTCTTGAGCTGGGAGGAGTCGCTGAACTGCCGGGTGACCAGCCGCGAGCGCACGCTCCACAGCTCCCGGTGGGAACTCTCCAGCTCCTTTCGGATGTCCTCAGAGGAAAGGGCTCGAATCTCGTGGATTCTCATGCCAGCGCCTCAACCACCTTTCGCCCCAATGGCCCGGCCCTCCCGAACCACCAGCCGTACGTCGATGGGCAGCTTGTGCGAGGCCAACTCCAGGGCCTCCCGGGCCACGGTCTCGGGCACGGCCCCCACCTCGAAGAGGACCCGCCCCGGCTTCACCACCGCCACCCAGTGGTCCACGGGCCCCTTGCCACCCCCCTGGCGGGTCTCCGCCGGTTTTAGGCTCACCGGCTTGTCCGGATAGACCCGGACCCACACGGAGCCGCCTCTCCGCAGGTGCCGGGTGATCGCCCGACGGGCCGCCTCGATCTGGCGAGCCGTCAGCCATGCCGCCTCCAGGGCCTTCAGGCCAAAGTCGCCGAACACCACGCTGCTCCCTGCCTTGGTCTTGCCTCCCCTGGTACCCCGCTGCATGTTCCGGTACTTAACCCTCTTTGGTTGTAACACCCTCGGTCTCCTCCACCCGTGACTCGGCCGGCACCGTCACCTCTATGGTGGCCAGCTCCTCCACCACCTCGGGCAGCTCAGGGAGTACGTCCCCCCGGTAGGTCCATACCTTGACCCCAATCTTGCCCATCACCGTGTTTGCCTCGGCGAGACCGTAGTCAATGTCGGCACGCAGGGTGTGCAGCGGCATGCGTCCGTCCATCACTTTCTCACGGCGGGCGATCTCCGTGCCCGCCAGGCGGCCAGAGCAGATGACCTTCACTCCCTTCGCTCCCGCCTGCATCGTCCGTGCCGCCGCCTGCCGCATAGCCCGCCGGAAGGCAACGCGCCGCTCCAGTTGGTCCGCGATTCCCCGGGCCACCAGGTAGGCATCCAGCTCCGGCTGGCGGATCTCCTCCACGTTGACCTTCACCCGCCTGCCCGCCTGGGACTCCAGATCTCTTCTCAGCTCCTCGATCCTCTGCCCGCCTCGCCCGATCACGATGCCCGGCCGCGCCGTGTGTATCGTGATCGCCAGGTCCGAGCTCCCCCGCTCGATGGTCACCCGGGAGATGCCTGCGTCCGGATACCGCGACAGGATCAGCTTTCTCAGGCGAAGGTCGTCCAGCAGCAGCTTGCGGTAGCTGACTGCCTTGGGAGCGAACCACTTGGCGTCCCAGTCCCGGGTGAGGCCCAGGCGGAACCCTATGGGGTGCGTCTTGTGACCCACTTAGCCCTCCTGCTCCACTAGCACCGTTACCTGGCTGGACCGCCTCATGATGCGCCCCGCCCGGCCCCGGGCCCGGGCCCGTAGCCGTTTGAGCTTGGGCCCCTCTTCGGCAGCGATGCTCGTGATGCGCAGCCCCTCGGGGTCCCACAGCAGGTTGTTCTCCGCGTTGGCCGCCGCCGCTTTCACCACTTTGGCGACGTACTTGGCACCGGGCTGAGGCAGGTACTTCAGGATGTTCAACGCCTCCTCCACCCGCTTGCCCCGCACGGCCTCCACCACCAACCGAAGCTTCTTCGGGGATGTGGGAACGCCTTTGCCTATGGCTCGCACGGCCATCGTCTTACGGCCTCTTCACTTGCGTCGTCCGCTCCGACTTGGACGAGTGTCCCCGGAACGTCCGCGTTGGCGCGAACTCCCCCAGCCGGTGCCCCACCATGTTCTCGGTGATGAAAATGGGCACGTGGCGCCGGCCATCGTGCACGGCGATGGTCAGTCCCACCATGTTGGGCATGATGGTGGAGGCCCGAGACCACGTCTTGAGCACCGTGCGCGTGCCGCTGCGCTGCGCCAGCTCGACCCGCTTCATCAGCGTCAGGTCCAGGTACGGCCCTTTCTTGACCGAACGGGACATGCGTCCTCCTCCCTACCGCTGGCCCCTTCGCCGAACGATCATAGCATCCGTTCTCTTGTTGCGCCTCGTCCTGTACCCCAGGGTCGGTTTCCCCCAGGGCGTCTTGGGCCCGGGCATCCCGATGGGCGAACGCCCCTCGCCTCCACCGTGGGGGTGGTCCCGGGGCGACATGGCCGAGCCCCTCACGTGCGGCTGCCGCCCCAGGTGTCGGCGGATGCCTGCCTTCCCGTACTTGACGTTCTTGTGGTCCAGGTTTCCCACCTGGCCGACCGTCGCCATGCACCTGCCCAGCACGCGCCTGACCTCCCCCGACGGCAGACGCACCAGCGTGTACTCCTGCTCCTGGGCCAGGACCTGGGCCCCGGTGCCGGCACTCCTCACCAGCTTCCCCCCCCTGCCAGGGTCCAGTTCGATGTTGTGCACCAGCGTCCCCGTGGGGATGCGGCCCAGCGGCAGCGCATTTCCGGGGCGCAGCGGCGCGTCGGGCCCCGACTCCACCGGGTCCCCTACCTGGAGCCCGTTGGGGCACACCATGTACCGCTTCTCCCCGTCGGCGTACTGGACGAGAGCGATGCGGCAGGAACGGTTCGGGTCATACTCAATCGTGACCAGCCGCCCGGGGACGCCGAGCTTGTCCCTCTTGAAGTCAATGACCCGGTACATCCGCTTGGCGCCGCCACCCCGGAATCGAGTGGTGATCGCCCCCCGGGAGTTCCTTCCTCCCGTCCGCCTCAGGGGTGCCAGCAGCGCCTTCAGGGGCCGGTCCGCCGTCACCTCTTCGAACGTCGGATGGGCTGCCCCGCGCCGGGACGGAGTGACGGGACGGTACGTCTTCAGCGGCACGTCGCTACGCTCCCTCGAAGATCTGGATCTTGTCGCCCGGCTTCAACGTGACAATCGCCTTCTTGTACCCCGCCGTCTTCACGCGGCGCGGGCCGTACCGCTTGAGCTTGCCACGGCTCACGGCCATGTTCACCCCCAGCACCCTCACACCATAGGCCTGCTGAATAGCTTCCCGGACCATCCCCTTATTGGCCTCCGGCCGCACCACGAACACGTATTTCCCCTGCTCTTGAAGCAAGGTGCTTTTCTCCGTGACCACGGGGCGCACCAGCACATCTACCGGATGCACGGCCTACCCCTCCCCAGCCTCGCCAGGTGCCCCTCCTGCCCACAGCTCCTCGGCCCGCCGGATGGCCCCCACCGTCATGACCACCTGGTCGTAGTTCAGCAGGTCCAACACATTCAAGTTGGGCGCCGGCAGGGTCTTCACGTGCCCCAGGTTCCGGGCCGAAAGGACCAGCCTCCGGTCCGTCTCCGGCGTCACCAGCAGCACCTTGCTGGCAACACCCAGGTTCGCCAGCACCTTCACGATCTCCCGCGTGCGGGCCTCCGGCAGCTCCAGCTTCTCCAAGAGCGTGAGCCGACTCTCCCGCACCTTCTGCGAGAGCAGGCACCGAATGGCCAGCCGTCTCATCTTCTTGGGCATCCGTTGGTGGTAGTCCCTGGGATGGGGACCAAACACGACGCCCCCCTTGCGCCAGTGAGGGGCCCGAATGGACCCCTGGCGAGAGCGGCCCGTGTGTTTCTGCGGTCGCGGCTTGATGCCCCCGCCGGAGACCTCGCCCCGGGTCTTTGTATCCGCCGTCCCCTGGCGTGCGTTGGCCATCTGGCGCACCGTGGCCTGGTGCACCACGGCCGTATTCATGGGCATCCCTACCAACTCGTCGCTCACCTCCACCGTGCCCACCGTCGCGCCAAGGGCATCACGCACTGGAAGCTGCATTCTGCTCCATCCTTGCCAGGCCGGCTTTTGCTTGCCGGAGCATCACCAACTGGTTTCTGGCCCCGGGGACCGCGCCCTTCAGGAACACCAGGTTCCTCGCCGGGTCCACCTGCACTACCTCCAGGTTCCGCGCCGTCACGCGGCGGTTGCCCATGTGGCCCGCCATGCGCAGTCCCTTGACCACCCTTCCAGGTCTGGTCCCGGAGCCAATGGCCCCGGGATGCCGCTGCCGGTCCGACTGCCCGTGCGTTCTTGGCCCTCCGGCGAAGTGGTGGCGCTTCACCACCCCCGCGAACCCTCGTCCCTTGGACACCCCGGTCACGTCCACCAGCATCCCGGGCTGGAACATGCTCACGTCCACCCTCTGGCCCACCTGCACCACTCCCAGGTCCTGGGCAGGGACCTCCCGCAGGTACCGGAACTGCCCCGTCCGGCGCAGGTGGCCCTCCAGGGCCTTGCTCAGGCGCCTCGTCTCCTCGAACCCCAGTTGCACCGCCTCATACCCGTCGTGGCCTCGGCTCTTCACCTGGGTCACGGTACATGGCCCCGCCAGCACCGCCGTGACGCCCTCCACTCGGCCGTCCTCCAGGAACACCTGAGTCATCCCCATCTTCTTGCCCAGCAGCCCCAGGATCATCGCCCACTCTCCTACAGCTTGATGACGATGTCCACGCCTGCCGGCAGGTTCAGGCGCGTCAGGGCATCGATGGTCTTGGACGTCGGCTCCAGCAGGTCAATGAGCCGCTTGTGCGTCCTGATCTCGAAATGCTCCCGCGAGTTCTTGTCCACGTGAGGCGAGCGGATCACGCAGAAGCGCCGGATGCTCGTGGGCAGCGGGACCGGCCCGGCCACCAGGGCACCCGTCCGCTCCGCCGCCTCAACGATATGCCGGGCAGACTGGTCCAGCACCCGATGGTCGAAGGCCTTCAGGACGATCCGGATGCGCTGTCTATGGGGTTGCGTCGGTACCTGGCTGGTCATCGGTCTTCCTCTTCCCCTTCCCCACCCCTCACACCAAGGGCTATCTCCGCCGTGCCACCTCTTGCCCCAGCGCCTGGGGCAACTCCTCGTAATGGTGGAACTCCATCGAATGGCTTGCCCGCCCCTGGCTCAGGGAGCGGAGCTGGGTCGCGTAGCCAAACGTCTCCGCCAGAGGCACGAAACACGACACCACCTGCGTGTCGCCGTGACCCTCGATGTGCCGGATGTGGGCACGCCGGCTGCCCAGGTCGCCCAGAATGTCTCCCAGGAACTCGCCAGGCGCCACCACCTCCATGGCCATCATGGGCTCCAGCAGCACGGGCTGACCCCGCTGGAGCGCCGCCCGCAGGCCCAGGGAAGCGGCCATCCGGAACGCCATCTCCGAGGAGTCCACCTCGTGGTAGCTCCCGTCCACGAGCGCCACCTTCAGGTCCACCACCGGGTAGCCCGCCACCACCCCCGTTTGCGCGGCCTCCCGGACCCCTTTTTCCACTGCGGAAATGTACTCCTTGGGGATCACCCCTCCCGCGATGCGGCTCTCGAAGGCGAAGCCCGAGCCGCGTGGCCCAGGTTCCACCTCCAGCCACACGTCGCCGTACTGCCCATGCCCGCCCGTCTGGCGCACGAGCCGCCCCTCGGCGCGCGCTTCGGCCGTGATGGTCTCCCGGTACGACACCTCCGGCTTGCCCACGTTGACCTGCACGTTGAAATCCCGCCGCATCCGCTCCACGATGACCTCCAGATGGAGTTCCCCCATCCCCGAGACCAACGTCTGCCCCGTCTCCGTGTTGTACTGGACGCGGAACGTGGGGTCCTCCTCGGAGAGCTTGTTCAGAGCGTCGGTCACCCGCTCCTCGTCGGTCCTGCTCCGAGGTTCAATGGCAATGGAGATCACGGGCTCCGGGAACCGGATGGACTCCAGGAGCACCTCCGACTTCTCGTCGCACAGCGTGTCGCCGGTGAAGGTGTTCTTCAGCCCTATCGCCGCCACGATGTCGCCTGCGCGGACCTCCTCCACGTCCTCCCGGCGGTTGGCCATCATGGTCATGGTCCGCCCCAAGCGCTCCCGCTGGTCTTTGGTGGCGTTGTACACCGAGGTGCCGCTTCTGGCCTTCCCCGAGTAGACCCGCAGGTACACCAGCCGGCCCGTGTACGGGTCCGTCATCACCTTGAAGGCCAGCGCCGAGAAGGGCTCCTCCTCCGCGGCGTGCCGAACCATCTTCTCTCCCGTCTTCGGGTGGATGCCCTCCACAGGTGGAATGTCCACGGGTGACGGCAGGTAGTACGTGACGGCGTCCAGCAAGGGGTGGACCCCCTTCGTCCTCAGGGCGCTGCCGCACAGCACCGGCACCAGGAGGTTCCGAATAGTGGCGCGGCGCAAGGCCGCCCGCAACTCATCCACCGAGAGCTCCTCGCCTTCCAGGTACTTCACCAGCAGCCGGTCATCCGTCTCCGCCACCTTCTCCAGCAGGAACGTCCTGTACCTCTGGTAATCCTCTTGCTCCTCCTTCGGTACCGGCGCCACCGTCCCACCCTGGAGTCCCCCTTCCTCGGGGTAGAAAATGGCCTTCTGTTCCACCAGGTCCATGACCCCCAGGAAGGAGGAGTTGTGTCCCATGGGGATCTGGACGGGCACGGGGTTGGCCCCCAGCCGCCGCCGGATCATCTCCACCGTCCGCGCGAAGTTCGCTCCCGGCCGGTCCATCTTGTTGATAAAGCAGACGCGGGGAACACGGTACCGGTCCGCCTGGCGCCACACCGTCTCCGACTGGGGCTGCACCCCCGCCACGGCGTCGAAGACCACCACACCACCGTCCAGAACCCGCAGGCTCCGCTCCACCTCGGCGGTGAAGTCCACGTGCCCCGGGGTATCTATGATGTTGATCCGGCAGTCTTTCCAGTAGCAGGTCGCCGCGGCAGCGGTGATGGTGATCCCCCGCTCCCGCTCCTGCTCCATCCAGTCCATGACCGCCGTGCCTTCATCCACACTCCCCAGCTTGTACGTCCGTCCCGCAAGGAACAGGACCCGCTCGGTGACGGTGGTCTTGCCGGCATCGATGTGGGCGATGAACCCCATGTTGCGGACCTGTTGAATGGCGTATGTCATGATTCCCATCGGAGAGGCGTCCCCTGGCTGGCACGCGATCGGCCATCTCACCACCTATAGTGCACAAACGCTCGGTTCGCCTCCGCCATCTTCTGGAGATCCTCCCGCCGCTTCACCGCCGTCCCCTGTCCTCGGGAGGCGTCCAGAAGCTCCTGGAACAACCGCGACGCCATGGGCGCCCCCTGGCGGGCCCGCGCCGCGTTGATGAGCCACCGGTTCGCCAGAGCCGTCCGCCGCTCCCCGCGCACCTCCACCGGCACCTGGTACGTGGCGCCTCCAACTCGGCGGGGCTTCACCTCCAGCGCCGGCGATACGTTGCGCACCGCCTGCTCGAACACCTCCACGGCAGGCCGATGCGTCTCCTCTTCCAGCTTCTGGAACGCCTCGTACACCGTCCGCTGGGCGAGGGTCTTCTTGCCCTGCATCATGATCCTGCTGACGAACCGGGCTACCTCGACGCTCCCATACTTGGGGTCTGGCAGGATCTTTCTTCGCTCCGCCCGCCTTCGCCTGGGCATCCTCAGCCTCCCGTAGAAGCAGCCGCCGACTGCTTCGCGCCGTACAGGCTCCGGCCCTGGCGCCTATTGGTCACCCCGGCAGCATCCAGGGTGCCCCGGATCACGTGGTAGCGCACCCCGGGCAGGTCCGGCACCCGCCCTCCGCGGACCAGGACCACCGAGTGCTCCTGGAGGTTATGCCCTTCACCAGGTATGTACGCCGTCACCTCTATCCCGTTGGTCAGGCGCACCCGGGCAACCTTCCGCAGGGCCGAGTTGGGCTTCTTGGGCGTCACGGTCTTCACCTGGACGCATACGCCTCGCCTCTGCGGATTCCCCCTCCCCCGGATGGTGAGGTTCTTCAACGTGTTCCTGTGGAACCGCAAGGCCGGCGCCTTGGTCCGGCGCGCAGTCCGCGCCCGCCCATGCCGCACCAACTGGTTGACGGTAGGCATACGCCACCCCTTTTCGCACAGCAAACTGCCCGCTTCGACAAAGAGAAAGCAGCAAAATGTAAGTCTACCTGCCGTCCCCACCAATGTCAAGCGCGTTTTTGTCGCGCCCAGAGCATCCAGTCGCTCCAGCCAGAGCCACCCCGCCCTGCTGGGGAACGCGTTCCCCCGTCAGCTACTCCAAGAATTCCTACCAGGCGAGGGCAGAGTCCCGATACTTCCGCACTCTGTCGGGAGTGTAGCGCCTGCCCTGAGCCAAGCCGAAGGAGGGTGAGGGTTTTCCGAACTGCTCCTAGAGCACTGCGGGCAGGAGGCCCGGCAATACCGCCACGGCCAGACCCAGCAGGGCCAAGCCCACCCCCACCCCTCTGCCCACCCACACCCCGTGCCGGAGGGACTTCTCGGCGAAGATGAGGAGCGTCACCAGCCCCATGGCCGCCACGTTCATGACGCCCAGAGGGAACAACACCACGAAGAGGAGCCAGCAGCAGCCCAGGCAGTAGGTCCCGTGGACGATGCCCATGCGCAGGGCGCCGGCGTACCCACGCCTCCAGAACCGCAGCACAAAGCCCATGGGCGTTCTGCACTGGGACAAACAGGCACCCTTGACGGGACTGAGCTGGTACAGGCCCGCTGCGGCTAGGACGGCGCCGACGATCATGCCAGCGTTCTCCTCCAGGAACACCACCCGGGCCACCGCATAGCCTGCGGCGGTGGCCCCCACGTAAGCAACCACGCCGAAGACCGTCCACACCGCCAGGTAGGACCCCACGAAGAACCAGGTGGGAACATACGCCTGGCCTCGGCTCTTCTGGCTCCGGGCGACCCTGGCGAAGGTCAAGATCATGGGCGCAGCGGTGGGGAACATCATGGCCACCATCATCAGCACCCACATGGCCAGAAACAGAGGCATCCCCATGCCGAGGGTAAGGCCTGGCCCCATGTCCCCCATCTCAGCCCCGCCTCCCTGATGCCCCCGCCAGAGAAGCAGGCCCCAGGCCGCAGCCGACAGCAGGAGCAGCGCCGAGAGCACCAGCACCGTGGGCCGACGCAGGGTACCCTCAGCGAGCATACGTCACCTCCGGCTAGGCCCGGCTGTTCGACAGCGCCCCCCAGGTGGCGACGAGGAACGGCACGCAGTAGGTCAGCGGGACCTTCCAGAGGAGGTCCCCAGCCGCCCCGACTCCCAGGATAGCCGTTCCCTGGTTGATAGCCGTTAGGACGGTGCCCACCAACAGGCAGGTGGCCAGCGACCGCCGGAGCATGGGCGGATGGCGTAGCCCGCACCGCCGGCACTTGCGGACAGGCCCCTCGGGTGCTGAGAAGGCGAAACCCTTCCCTGCTGGCACCGCACGACCGCAGCGGGAGCAACGCTCAGCCGACACAGACCCCCAGCCAACGTCTACCCCGGGAGCCTCCAGCGCACCCACAGATGTTCCCTTCATCCTGGAAGGTACCAGCTACCTTCCAGGGGCGTTACGCGCTCCAGTCAAAGTCCGACTGTTCGGCGTGGCCGCCGCTCTCCCAGCGGCGCATATCCGGGTCCCGCCAGCTAGACCCTGTCCCCCTGGCCAGCACGATGTCATCCCGGAAAGCCGCGGCGCCGTGGATGAGCCGGGTCGGCTGGCCCGTCGCCCCACGCAGCGGCTTCACCACCAGCTCGCCCAGGGTGCCCACCGTGATGCGCGTCTCCTCCTGGCCCGCCTTGATGCTGATGGGAGCTTCCTTGGAAGGCACGAACTTGGTGAAGAGAGCCGCCAACTGCTCAAAGACGCCGCCCTTTTGCCCTTTCAAAATCCCTTCCAGGGCCGCCCGCTGCTTCGTCGGCACTGCCGCATCGAAGTAGAGCCGACCGGTGCCGTTGCCGCCCAGGAAACCTCCAGGGAAGTCCACGGCAAAGGCCACCTTGGCCCCGCTCACGTCTGTGCTGTCCACCCTGCCGCTTCGAATATCGAAGACCAGGACACCCGAGCACCAGCCCCGGTCGCCTTCCTGTTCGCCCAGATTACACCGACAGCCCACCTTGCAACTGCAAGGAGACCAGTAGGTCCCCTGAATCTTCCAAGCCATCGTTCCCTCCTTGTTCTTTCTCCCTCAGGCCCCCGCCGGGGCCTGGCGGGGGCCTGAGGGGTGGAGATGACCCCAGAAGATAGAGGCATTTCGCGCAAAAGTCAATAGTAACGCATTTGCCAAAATGCAGTCGCCTGAAAACTCCCAGTGGGGGAGTCCAGAGTCCCGACGCGTCGGGACTCTGGCAGGGTTCTAGGGGTGTCCCCTAGCCTTTCTCTTCTCCCCCTCTCCCGCCGGGCGGGAGAGGGGGACCAAGGGGGTAAGGGTATTCAGATGAGTCCAATGGAACTGGGCCTCGCCCTACACGCCGCCCCCGACGTCTTGCCACAGCTCCACCAGCACGCCCAGGTTGCTCCTGGGGTGCAGCCACCCCACCTTCACGCCGGGCAGCGCCCCGGGCCCTACCTTCCCGACCTCCTGGAGCCCTGCGCCCTTCAGCCTTCCCATGTCCTCTTCGATGTCCTCCGAGGACAAGCAGAGGTGGTGCAGGCCGGGACCCCGGCTGGCCAGGAACCTCGCCGTCCCGCTGCTGCTATCCTGCGGCACGACCACCTCGATCTCCGTCTCCCCCACGGGGAAGTCCAGGGCCCGGACGTGGTCGAAGGCGGCGTACCGGCCCTCGGGCGGGCAGTGGGCACCCAGCCTGAGGCCGTACACTTCCTCCAGGAGGTGCCGTGCCTCCGGAATGCTGGGCGCCACGACTCCCACGTGATGGAGCCGGGTAAGCCCTCCTCCGCGTCCTCGTCTGCAGGCCGGGGCCACTCCTTGAGCGGGTGTGTCCTGCCAGAGCTCCAGCAACACCCCCAGATTGTCCTTGGGATGGAAGAAGGCTATTCGGGCACCCTCTTTTGCCTCGGGGTGTCCCACAGGAGGAACAATGAGCTGAAGCCCTCCGGCTTGAAGACGTGCCACATCCCGTTCTAGGTCGTTGGTGGCCAGGCTCAGGTGGTGCAGCCCAGGTCCGCGCCGGGCCAGGTACCTGCTGGTGCCGCTCTCGGGATCCCGGGGCTCGTTGAACTCCAGCTCCGTGCCACCCACAGCGACGTCCAAAATGGTCACGTCCTTCTGGGACACCTCTCTCCCATGAGGCACAAACGTGCGGTTCTCATCCACGCGGACACCGTAGCCCGTCACGGGAAAGCCGTAGACGTCCGCCCACAGCCTCCGGGCGGCCTCCAGGTCGCCTACCACCAGCCCCACGTGGTGTATGCGCGTGAACATGGCGGCCCTTTCCTACAAGCTGTTCGGCTCTATTGACTTCCTACGAGGGTGCTGAATCCCGACTGGTCGGGACGACCTTCCCCCTCGCCCCCTTCCTGACCAGGAAGGGGGAAGAAATTGTATC
>JACQOS010000008.1 GCA_016202425.1 Chloroflexota bacterium | reverse complement strand
GGATAGGTCTTGCCAGCGCCTTGCTGATGGTAGGGTTTGCCATCCTGCTCATCACCGGGAATTACATGGTGCTGACAGAATGGGTATACCGAACTATACCGGTGGCATCGATCCGCTAATGGCGCGGCATGGGCAACAGGACCGCGGTAGACTCACCATAGCCGCGCAAGGAGTTGCCTGAGCCTCGGCACAAGGTCAGGGCCGGACAAAGTTCGAGTAGTGTCCACAGAGACCTCCCACCTGCGACTCGAACGGTGTCGGGTCAGGTATTATGCGGAGAGGTCTAGGGCGAGCTCAAAAGTTCCACGGTTATGCACGGTATGGTGGGGCTCAGCGGACAGTACTCGCACTTTCTGCGGCCAGACCTGGTGCCCAGGCTAAGGCAGCTAATAGCCACTTGTTCGTGATTGGCGTCCTACGAGGTGAGAAAACTGATTACCTGGCGGCAGAATAGGTCGGGGGCGGTGCTCATGGCCACGTGCTGTTGACCCGGCATTTCGGCCACCCGACAGTTGTGCAGCACTCTAGCGAGCGCCTCCGCAGGCTTCCTCAGAATTGGCGGGCTCTCTCCACCCACCAAGAGGAGGGTTGGCGTGTTCATGGTGCTGAACCGCTGGGGCGCCAGAACATAGTCTGCGTCGGCGAACTCTCTCGGTATCGTATGCGCTGCCGCGAGGCGCCCTTTCCATGCCGGCTCGGAGCGAAGAAGGTCAATCTGGTGCATCGGCATCTCTACAATGTTGCGCATGAATGCTACCAGCATCTCCTCCCGATCACCTCTGTCAAGCAGGGTCTGGAGCCGTTCTATGGAGCGTGGGGGATACATGGGGATGCCCACATCAAAGGCCGGCTCATACAACACCAGCCGCCGGATGTTGCGCGTCAGCAGCGCCGCCTCCAAAGAGCAGAGGGCACCGTAGGAGTGGCCCAGCAGATTCACCGGCTCTCGAATGGAGTCTACGACTGCCACTATGTCCTCGTACTCTCGCTCGATAGCGTAGGTCGGCGTGTCGCCGCTGCCACCACGGCCCCGCCGGTCCACAGCATACACGGTGAAATGGCGCTCCAACGCCGGGAGGACGGGCACCCAGCGCGTGTGGTCCCCACCTGTGCCGTGCACGAGAACGAGCGGCGGCCCCTTGCCGCTTTTTTCATACGCTATGGGCGTACTATCTTTTGACCGCACGGTCTCCATGCTCATCCTCCTTGGGCCCGTAGATGGCTTTACCGACGACACGGAACACGCCTGGAGTAGCCTCGGAACAACAGTCTGCCATCTTGCGGAAACCCTCCAGCAGACGCGGGTTACTCCATATCGCCTGGAAATCTTCCAGAGTGCGCCAAGGTGCAAATGAATAATGGAGGCTTGGCTCTGTGGTGCTTTGAACCAGTGTTACGCTGCCCTCTGGCGGATGATCGAGTTGCGCGAACCCATCACACAGGGCCTGCCAGGCCGCCAAAAGCTCCCGCTCTTTCCCGGATTTAGTCCGCAGGACTCCAAGTGAATAGAAGCCTTCCACCATAGCGTCTTACTCCTTTCCGCCGACCCACACCTTGTCTGTTATTCCCAGCAGGATACGCCGCCCTCCCTCCATACACTACTTTCAGTCATAGCTCGGGTCAAGGTTGCAGTGGGAGGATCTCGATGAGTGGGGGCGCCAGCAAGTCCAAAGGCTGATCCAGGAGGTGTTAGAGGAGGAGGTCACGGAGTTCCTGGGACAGGTCTTTCGGCTGAAGGACGGGCCCGTTCGGGCTGCGGGGTCCGCTAGCCGAGAGGCGCCCCCCTCTCGAGACGATGTCCTCCGGCTGCACGATCAGGGGCGGTCTCCCTGGGAGATCGCCCGGTGGCTTGAACCTGTCTCAAAACTCCTTCTGTGGGAGTCCATCCCGACGGGTCGGGATGGCAGGGGCCTGGGGGTGCCCCCACTGGGCACTGCCCAGACCCACGACTCGCTACCGTCGCCTGTCCTAGCTACGCTGCAACGCTGGTCCATGGGGGTGCAGGGCGAGCCCTGCTCCCCCCTCTCCCGCCTGAGACGGGAGAGGGGGCCAGGTCGAAGACTCTTCGAGGGGTGAGGGTTTCCCGAATAGCCTCTAGCGGCTCTGGTATGATTGACTAGTGGGGTGGACCCACTCAGTCGAACGTCGGACAGTGGAGAGGCCCAGGTGGCGGATGAGAGTGTGAAGCTCCTGACGCGTGGGCTCATCAACGTTGGGCCCCGGGTGACGCACCCTTGCACAGCCGATGAGGCCACGCAGCAGCAGGGCGTGCTTCCTTAGGCTCAAGCCGATCCCTTCCTGGCCCTCGTAGAGGACCAAGGGAAGGTAGCGGCAGTAGAGCTGGGCAGCCTCCTCCCGGGCTCCTTCTCCTGCCAGGCGGCAGACCTTCACCAGGACCTCGGGGAAGGCGAAACCGGTCATGGCCCCCATCGCCCCGCGTTCCAGCTCGCTGAGGAGGTACACGCCTCCCAGGCCGCCGAAAACCCCGATCTGCTCGGGGACCAGGCGACGGATCTGGGTGATCTTTGGTGGTGTGGGCGGGTCTTCCAGCTTGATGTACCTGAAGGAAGGAACGGCCTCCGCGAGCTGGGCGAAAAAGGTGGCCGGGAGTGCCACGCCCGTCACCTGTGGGTAGTCCTGCACCACCAGCGGCAGGTCCACGGCTTCCGCGAGGCGCTGGTAGAAGGCCTGCACCTCTACCAGGTTGGGTCTGGACATCGGGGGCGGCGCCGCCATGAGGGCTGAGGCCCCCAGTTCTCGGGCCTCGCGAGCCCGGTTCACGGCCTGGAAAGTGCTCAGGGAGGTAACGCCGACGGTCACCGGCAGCCGGCCATCGGCGGCGTCGCGCACGCGCTTCAGGACCGCGCGCCGCTCGTGGTCCGTGAGGCGGCGCCACTCCCCCATCTCCCCCAGGGCCACGACGCCGGCGCACCCCGCCTTGGCCGCATGGTGAACCAGGCGGGAAACGGCAGGCGCGTCTACCCGCTCCTGCTCATCGAAGGGCGTGACGAGCATCCAGTGCACCCCAGCGAAGCTGTCGCCCATGGCCGCTCCTCCCAAGTCTGGTGAGGGTAGAGAATCGGCAGGCGGGTGTCAACGGCGCGGGCCTAGAGGTTAGCCCGGCGGGTGGTCCCAGACTGGGCTGTCAGGAGCGCCCTTCCGCCTCGGTGTCGTGACCCCGGAATGGCCCTCGTTCGGGGACGCGGAGCTTGTACCCCTCCCCTGAGGCGAAGACGGAGACCAGCCTCCGGCCCTGGCCGCCGCATCGAGGACAGGGCGCCGGGGCATCGGCCTGGCCCATGGAGCGCCTCAGCTCGAAGCCACCTCCGCACTGGTCGCACCGGTACTCGTAGATGGGCATGGAGTGAGCTACCTCCTCGCCGTTGTGAACACGTCTTGGTGGCCTCCTCTTGCATTATGCGACCTCCCCCCTGGCGGGGCAATCGTCGCGCACCTGGGCTTACCTTCCCGACGCAAGGAGTCCATTCTGCTCATACGTCTGCGCGAACGGCTCCGGAGATGTGTTGGGCCCATGCCCCTTGTGGGCACGGGGCCGGGCTGCGCTGGCGTTACAGGGGAATGGTCGAAAGGGTTCGTCAACACCCTGATAGGGGACGAACGGCGAACGGTATGGGTGGGAACGGGAGCGTCGGCCAGCGAGAAGGCGCCTGTGGGACCGGGCGGGACCGAGAGGTATCGCTGAACCTGGCAGGCCCCGGTTGACAACTGGGGGCCCTTCGTGGCGGCAAATCTGGTGGCGCATACGGGATTCCCCTGCTTTTGTGTTGTTCTATGCTTTTGTGTCTGTTTTTAGAACACGCCGTCCAACCCCAGGCCCGCCTTTTGTATCTGTGGTGCCGTCCTGTGCCAGGGGGTCGCGCTGAGTCCGTTAGCAAACGGTTAGCAAAATCTCCCCGTTCCGCCAGATAGGGGCCGCCGCGTGGTATACTCCCCTGGGATGCAGTCCTGCAACCGCTGTGGTGGCTGGATCGCCCAGGAGCCTCTTGCTGGCGGCGTTTCCTTCCGAGAGAGCTACTGCCTCCAATGTGGTGCCCGCACCTACGCGGATTGCCCCAGGCCCAAGGCCAGGGCCACGGTGAAGCCAGCCCTGCGACTTCCCGACGTGTTCCCCGCCTACCAGACCTGGCGGCAACACCGGG
>JACQOS010000097.1 GCA_016202425.1 Chloroflexota bacterium | reverse complement strand
GAGCGGGACTTGAAGTATGACATGTTTACGCGGATTCACGTCATTAGATACTAGTACTTAGTTAGCTGGGCTAGCAGGCCCCAGCCCCGTCCGCCCCTGATGGCCCCGTCGCGAGGCGTCCGCGCAGCCGACGCCGGTGTTCCCGCATGATGCAGTTGTCCATCACCACGAGGATACCCGCCGCTCTCGCCTTCGCTGCGGATGCCTCGTCGCGGACGCCGTCCTGCATCCAGATGAATCGGGCACCCTTCCGGATCGCCCCTTCCACCACCGGCGCCACCCCCTCGGACCGCCGGAAGACGTCCACCAGGTCAATGCGCTCCGGGACCGATGCCAGGTCAGGATAGCTCCTTACGCCCAGCACCTCCGGTACCATGGGGTTGACGGGGATGACCCGGTAGCCCGCCTGCTGGAGGTAGCGGGCCACCCGGTGGCTGTCCCGGCCGGGGTCGGGGGAGAGACCGACCACCGCGATGGTCTTCGTCTCCTGGAGCATCCTGTCGATGATGTCTGCCAAGCCCGTGGCCTCCCGAGGGGATGCTACTCGCGCCTCCGTCCGGCCGCAAGCGGGTGGAAGCTTTGCCCTTGTGGCCCTGCGGGTGCCCCTGTACAATTGCCCCGTCCCGCCATGGCCCTGAGCACCCTACCCCAGTCGCCCCCGGAGCTCCGGCGCCTCATTCGCGCGGGCCGGTGGCGTCGCCCCACGGCTGGCCTGGCCCCCGGATATGTGCAGGCCAACGTGGTCATCCTGCCCCAGGAACAGGCCTTCGATTTCCTCCTGTTCTGCCAGCGCAACCCCCGTCCATGTCCCCTGCTGGAGGTGCTCGAGCCCGGCGTCGTCGAGCCCGCCTTGACCGCGCCGGGCGCCGACATCAGAACCGACGTCCCCAAGTACCGCCTCTACAAGGATGGGGTCCTGGTGAGGGAGGCGGAGGACATCCTGGAGGAGTGGCGCGACGGCCTGGTCACTTTCCTCCTGGGGTGCAGCTTCACGTTCGAGGCGGCCCTCATGTCCGCAGGCATCGCCCTCCGCCACATCGAGGAGGGCAGGAACGTGGCCATGTACATCACCAGCCTGCCCGCCGTGCCTGCTGGCCGCTTCTCCGGCCCCGTGGTGGTCTCCATGCGCCCCGTCCCTCAGGAGAAGGTGGTCAAAGCGGTCCAGGTCACCTCCCGGTTTCCCGGCGCTCATGGGGCTCCACTCCACATCGGCGACGCGGCGGCCCTGGGCATCCGGGACCTGAGCCGTCCCGACTACGGCGATCCCCCTACCCTTCGCCCCGGCGACGTGCCCGTTTTCTGGGCCTGCGGCGTGACCCCGCAGGCCGTGGCCGTGCACTCCCGGCCCCCCTTCATGATCGCCCACGCCCCAGGGCACATGTTCATTACCGACCTGCGGGACGAGGCCCTGGCACTCCTCTAGGGGCAGCCCCGCATCCGTGAGCTTCCGGGGTGGTCGCTGCAGAAAGGAGGCCGGACAACGTGGGCGCCATAGAGGACATTATCCTGGATAGAGACCGGCGAGGTATCGCCCAGCTTCGGGCCCACCTTCCGGACGACTTCTGCGACCAGGCCGCGGGGCTCATCCTGGAGCGTCCTGGCCGGGTCCTGATCGGCACCGGGTTCTACATCCTGGGGGCGGGAGCGCCCGAGACCGACGGTCCCCCGGGGGCTTTGTTCTTGGGCCAGGCCCTTCAGGCCCTGGGCTATTCCGTGACCTACGTCACCGACCGCTATAGCGCCTTTCTTTTCCAGGGACTGGCCTCCCCTGACAGCGTGGTGGAGTTTCCCGTTGTAGATGACGAGGCCAGCGAGCGGTATGCCCGTCTCCTGCTGGCCCGGCTGAAACCATCGGTCGTCGTGGCCATTGAGCGGTGCGGCATGACAGCCAGCCGGCGCTACCTCAACATGCGGGGCGTGGACATCACCGAGTACACCGCCCGGCTGGACTCCCTTGTCCTCCACCACAAGGCCACCATTGGCATCGGCGACGGTGGCAACGAGATCGGCATGGGCAACCTGGCGGAGCACATCCCCCTGGTCCCATCCCTGCCCCGCGAGCCCAACACCACCCGCGTCAGCCACCTGGTCATCGCCAGCGTGTCCAACTGGGGCGCTTACGGTCTCGCTGCTGCCCTCTCTCTGCGCCAGGCGCAGAACCTGCTCCCGGCCCCGGAGCGGGAGGAAGAGGTCATCCGCCATATGGTGGACCGGGGAGCGGTGGACGGCATCGAGGTGCGGCCTGTCTACGGGGTGGACGGTTTCTCCCTGGAGGAGAACCGGGAGACCCTGGAGCGGCTGCATGCCCTGCTCCGGAGGCACCGGCTTGGCAAGCCCTTGAGAAGCTCCTAAAAGTGGTTCGGAAATACGTCTCGGGGGAGTCCCTCCCGAGCGTGTCGGGGTGGCGGGGGTCTGGGGGTGTCCCCCAGATTCCTTTTCTTCCCCCTCTCCCTTGCCAAGGGAGAGGGGGTACAGGGGGTGAGGGTTTTGAGATGAGTTCTCGCCAAGGTGTACAATGAGGCACCTCGGACGCCCTGCAAGGAGAGCCGCATGGAAGCACTAGGAAAGGTAGACCCGGAGGTGGCCCGAGCCCTGGAGCTGGAGGCGCAGCGCCAGAGGCGCAACATCGTGCTCATCGCCTCGGAGAACTACGCCAGCCGGGCCGTCCTGGAGGCCCAGGGCTCGTGGCTGACCAACAAGTACGCAGAAGGCTACCCGGGCCGTCGCTACTACGGCGGCTGCGAGTACGTGGACTTGGCCGAGCAACTGGCCATCGACAGGGTCAAGGGGCTGTTCCATGCGGAGCACGCCAACGTGCAGCCCCACAGCGGCGCCCAGGCGAACATGGCCGCCTATTTCGCCGTGCTGGAGCCGGGGGACACCGTGCTGGGCATGCGGCTGGACCAGGGAGGGCACCTCACCCACGGCAGCCCGGTAAACTTCTCGGGCAAGCTCTACCGGTTCGTCTCCTACGGAGTCAGCCGGGAGACCGAGTACATCGACTACGACGAGGTGGAGCGTCTCGCCAAGGAGCACCGGCCCAAGGTGATCGTCTGCGGTGCGACGGCCTACCCCAGGGTCATCGACTTCCCCCGCTTCCGCGCCATCGCCGACCAGGTGGGCGCAGTGCTCATGGCCGACATCGCCCACATCGCCGGGCTCATCGCGGGGGGGGTGCATCCCCCGTGCCTGCCCTACGCCCAGGTGGTCACCTCCACCACCCACAAGACGCTGCGCGGCCCTCGGGGTGCGTTCATCCTGTCCCAGGAGGACCTGGCGCGCAAGATCGACCGGGCGGTGTTCCCCTTCACCCAGGGGGGGCCGCTCATGCACGCCGTCGCGGCGAAGGCGGTCTGCTTCCGGGAGGCCATGCAGCCAGAGTTCAAGGTGTACCAGGAGCAGGTGGTGGCCAATGCCAGGACCCTGGCCCGCGAGCTGGAGGCCGGCGGGCTGCGGGTCGTCTCCGGGGGCACCGACAACCATCTGTTGCTGGTGGACCTGACCCCTCTGGGCATCACGGGCCAGCAGGCGGAGGATGCCCTGGGAAGGGTCTACATCACGGTCAATAAGAACGCCATCCCCTTCGACCCCTTGCCCCCTCGGGTCACCAGCGGCCTTCGCCTGGGAGCGCCCGCGGTCACGAGCCGGGGCTTTGGCGCGCAGGAGATGACGCTGGTGGGGCGCTGGACCGTGCGGGTGCTGACGCATCTGGGGGATGCCCGGGTGGAGGGCCAGGTACGGGAGGAGGTGGCGGCGCTCACCCAGCGTTTCCCCGTGCCGGGGCTGGAGGAGGTGGCATCCCTGGCGCATTTGTAGCTTCTGCTGGCGGATGCTATAATCCTTTGGGCTTGCCAGGGAGCCTCTTGCGGTGCTACGGGCAAGGGGCTGGCGAACGGAAGGGGGGCGCGTGCGAAACTACGAGTTGGTCGTCGTGCTGAGCCCAGAAGCGGACGACGAGGGGGTGGCCAAGGCGATGGAGAGGGTCAACCGCTCCATCACCGAAGCAGGCGGCCAGTTGGCTCACCAGGAACAGTGGGGGATGCGGAAGCTCGCCTATCCCATTCGCCGATACCGAGAAGGGAAGTACGTGCTGACGCGGTTCAGTCTGGAACCCTCCCGGACACGAGAGGTGGAAGCCACCCTCAAGGCCTCGACGGAGGTCATCCGCCATCTTCTGGTCACCACTCCGGCCAAGCAGGCTGCTGAAAAAGGGGAGTCCAGAGGGGCGAAGCCCCG
>JACQOS010000087.1 GCA_016202425.1 Chloroflexota bacterium | reverse complement strand
CACGGGGGTGGGGGTGGCCCCCGAGCATTTGCCCCGCATTTTCGATCCCTTCTTCACGACCAAGGAGGTGGGAAAGGGGACGGGCCTGGGACTCTCCGTGAGCTACGGGATCGTGAGGGCCCACGGGGGCTTCCTCGAGGTCACGAGCGCCGTCGGGAAAGGCAGCACGTTCACCGTGGCGCTCCCGGTTCGCGAACCATCAAGAAAGGAGCGGAGGTGACGATGAAGCCTCAGGTCCTCCTGGTGGAGGACGAGCCGATCCTCCGGTTGACGCTGGGGAACGACCTCGCCGAAGAGGGGTACGAGGTCGCCCGCGCCCCCGACGGTGCGGAGGGCCTCCGCCTCATCCAAGAGCAGGCCTTTGACGCGGCCCTGCTGGATCTCAAGCTGCCCAAGGCGGATGGCCTCACGCTCCTGCAACGCTTCAAGGCGGCGAACCCCCAGGGTCTGGCCATCATGATGACCGCCTACGGCACCATCCAGTCGGCCATCGCCGCGATGAAGGCGGGGGCCACGGACTACCTCTTGAAGCCCTTCCCCCCGGAGGATCTCCTGACCCTGCTGCGCGGCCTCCTGGTCCAGCGCGGTCCCCGCGAGGCGGACGGGGAAGCGTCGGGTCGGGTCCGGCGATTCGGCGACCTGATCTACGTGAGCGACGCCATGGCCCGGGCCTGTGATTTGCTGGCCACGGTCGCCCGGAGCGATGCCACCGTCCTGATCCAGGGCGAGACGGGCACGGGCAAGGAACTGGCGGCCCGCGCCATCCACCAGGCGAGCGAACGGCGGAACCACCCTTTGATCACCGTCGCCTGCGCCGCCATCCCCGAGACGCTCCTGGAGGCGGAGCTGTTCGGCCACGAGAAGGGGGCCTTCACCGGCGCCATTCGGGACCGGAAGGGACGCTTCGAGCTGGCCCATCACGGGAGCCTCTTCCTGGACGAGGTGGCGGACCTGGGGGCGGCGGTCCAGGCGAAGCTCCTGCGGGCCCTTCAGGAAAAGGAATTCGAGCGGGTCGGCGGGACCCAGACGATCAAGGTGGATGTCCGGGTGATCTCCGCCACCCGGAAGCGGCTGGAGGATGAAGTCCTGGCGGGGCGATTGCGGGAGGACCTGTTCTATCGCCTCAAGGTGATCCCGGTCACGCTGCCGCCCCTGCGGGAGCGCAAGGAAGACATCCTCCCGCTGGCCGAGCACTTCCTGGTGAAATACGCCCGGCCGCTGGGGAAGGAGATCCGCGGGTTCACCCCCGAGGCCTGCCGGCAGCTCTTGGCCTACCATTGGCCCGGCAACGTCCGGGAACTGGAGGCCGGCGTCCAGCGGGCGGTCACCCTCACGAAGAATCCGATGCTCACGGTCGAGGACATCTCCTTCGAGGGGGTCTCCACGCCCTCCGATCAGGCGAGCGTTTCCACCCAACCTCTCACCGACGCCATCCGGGAAACCGAGCGGCGCTACCTCCAGGAGGTGCTCCGAAGCGTGGGCGGTCAGAAACAACGGGCCGCAGAGATCCTGGGGATCAGCCGCAAGACCCTGTGGAAGAAGCTGAAGCAGCTCGGGCTGGAGTACAAGAGAGCGCACCCGGCGGAGCGGCGAGGGTGAGGGAGGCAAAGGAGCATCCATGGCCCTCTTCCTGTATCTGGCTCCCCTGACGTGCCTTGCCCTTTTCGTGCTGGTGGTGGGCGTACGGGTCGTCCGGATCGCTTCCCTGCCGGTTCACCTCCGCTGGGAGCTGTACCCGGTCGCCCACGAGAAGGGGGCAGGTCACGGCGGATCCTATTTTGAGCAGGTGGACTGGTGGGCGAAGCCGCGAGCGGTCACGCGGCTCGGCGAGCTGAAGGAGATGCTCGGGGAGATGCTGCTCCTCAAGGCTTTGTACCACCACAACCGAGCGCTCTGGACCTGCTCCTTTCCCTTCCACTTCGGCCTGTACACCCTGGCCGCCTTCGGGGGACTGCTCGGCCTGGGTGCCCTGGCCCAACTCGGCGGGCTCGCCGTCACGGCAGGAGGCGGCAACCTGGGCCAGATCCTCTACTTCCTGCCGATCCCGGCGGGATTCCTGGGGCTCGCGCTTGCGCTGATCGGCGCGACAGGCCTCCTGCGCCGCCGGCTCACGGATCCCAGCCTCCGGGACTACACGACGGCCTCGGACGTCTTCAACCTGCTTTGCTTTCTGGTCACGTTCGGGGTCGTCTTGGCGGCGGCCCTGACGGATCCGACCTTCACCCTCTTCCGCGACTTCCTCACCAGCCTGCTCACGTTCTCCGCTGCCCCGGCGGGGACCGCGCTCGTCTGGCTTGCCGTCCTGATGGCCACGCTGCTCCTGGCCTACATTCCCATGACCCACATGGCCCACTTCTTCACCAAGTGGTTCACGTGGCACTCGGTGCGCTGGGACGACGAGCCGAACCTTCCGGGCAGCCGCATCGAGGCGCAGGTCAAGAAGGCCCTCCAGTATCCGGTGTCCTGGTCGGCCCCGCACATCCAGGGTGACGGCAGGAAGACCTGGGTGGACGTGGCCACCGAGGAGATCAAATAGATGCGGGATCCCATCAAGGTGGCGGACATCGCCCGGCCGTCCCGGCAGTTGATCCGGATCGAGAACGAAGATCTCATGCCGTTGCCCGCGCCCCTCGATGATGCGAACCGTGAGCCGACCTGGAAGGATCTGACCGAGGAGACGCGGGAGAAATTCGAGGCGTCTCTGGACAACACCCTGCTCCTCAACATTCCCAGGCCTCGCAGCCAAACGGAAGAACGGGAGTTGGTCCGGACGTTCCTGGCGGGGCTCCAGAAACTCTTCAGCAGGGAGAACAACTGGCCGTTCCTGCAGCCGCTGTTGCTCTCCATGGAGCACTGCGCCAGGTGCCAGACCTGCAGCCAGGGCTGCCACATCTACGAGGCCAGCGGCCGCCAGGAGATCTACCGGCCCACCTACCGCTCCGAGGTCCTGCGGCGGATCTATTACAAATACCTGCGGCCAGGGGGGAAATTCTCCGGCCGGTGGGCGCACGGCGAGATTGACCTGAACTGGACCACGGTCGCCCGCCTGGCCGAACTCTCCTATCGCTGCAACCTCTGCCGGCGGTGCGCCCAGGCCTGCCCCATCGGCTGCGACAACGGCCTCATCGCCCGGGAGATCCGCAAGCTGTTCAGCCAGGAGCTGGGCTGGCATACCAATGAATTGCACGACAACGGCGCCATGCTTCAGCTCCGGGTGGGCTCGTCCACGGGGATGAACCCCGAGGTTGTCCGGGACAACGTGGACTTCATCGACGAGGAGGCCTCCGCCATCACCGGGCTCACCATCAAGACCCCGTGGGACAAGGCCGGGGCGGACATCCTCCTCATGCACAATGCCGGCGAGATCCTTTCCTGGCCCGAGAACCCGGCCGCCTACGCCGCGATCTTCGAGGCGGCCGGCCTGTCCTGGACGCTCTCCAGTGAGGCCCTGGCCTACGACTCGATCAACTACGGCGTTTTCTACGATGATGCCATGCTGGCCAAGGTGGTGATCCGGCACGCCGCCGCCGCCAGGAAGCTCGGCGTGAGGAAGATCGTCTTTGGCGAGTGCGGCCACGCCCACAAGGCCCTGGCCGTGATCGCCGACCGCGTGCTCACCGGCGACCTGAACATCCCGCGGGAAAGCTCGCTCCCGCTGCTCCGCGACATCGTGCTGGGCGGCCGGATCCGGTTCGACCCCTCGCGCAACGACTTCCCCGTCACCCTCCACGATCCCTGCAACGTGGTCCGCCTCATGGGGATCGTCGAGCCCCAGCGGCAGATCCTCCGCGCCCTGGCCCCCCGGTTCCGCGAGATGACCCCCCACGGGGTGGACAACTACTGCTGCGGCGGGGGGAGCGGGTTCGCCATCCACTCGGGACACAACTTCCAGGACTGGCGGATGAAGATCTCCGGGCGGATGAAGCTGAAGCAGATCCTGGGGGCCTTCCGCGACGAGGACATGACCCCGGGGGCGTTCAAGTACGTCTGCGCGCCGTGCTCCAACTGCAAGGGGCAGATGCGGGACCTGCTGAAGTATTACGGGCTGACCGACGGGCACGGGATTCACTACGGGGGCCTGGCGGAATTGATCGTCAACGCCATGGCGGACGTCACGCCCGGATATCTCACCGCCTGGGCGCAGTGATCTGCCGGTGCCGGTTTTCAGCCGTCGCCGGAAGGAAAGATCTTTCCCGTCCGTCGTTCACGGCAAGATCCTTGCCTGCAATCCGCGATGGCCGCCAGCCCTGAATGAGGGTGGCGCTGTGGTCCACGAGGGAGCCAAGCTGCCATGGTGATGATGGTCACGGGGGGAACGGGATTCCTGGGGTCCCACCTGGTCCGGTTGCTCCGGCAGCAGGGGGTGGACGCCCGGGTGCTCCTTCGCCCGGGCGTGCCGCGGGACGTGGTCCCGCCGGGGGTGGAGGCCCGGGTCGGGGACATCCGCGATGTCGCCGCGCTCCGGAACGCCTTCGCGGGCGCCTCCACGATCTTTCACCTGGCGGGACTCACGGCCCCCTACGGGCCGAGGCACCGGTACCTGGAGATCAACGTGGAGGGCACGCAGGCCGTCCTGGACGCCTGTCTGGCGGCCAGGGTGGAGCGGCTCGTCTACGTGAGCAGCATGGTGGTCCTGGGCATCGAGTGCGACCGGCGCGGCCTGACAGAGGATGCGCCCCACGCTACCACATTCGTCAGCGCGTACGAGGAGAGCAAGGTCAAGGCGGAGCGCCTCGTCCGGGAGCGCGCGCAGGAAACCGGCCTGCCCACGGTCATCCTGCGGCCGGGCATGGGATGGGGTCCCCGGGATCGGGTGATGTTGCCCGCCCTGATTCGGGCCCTGGGGTCCCGCTTTTTCTTCATGGTAGGCAACGGCCGGAATACCCTGGACCTGAGCTATGCAGGCAACATCGCCCATGCCCTCTGGCTGGCGGCGACGAGTGCGGAGGCGGTCGGCCGGGTGTACCACGTCGCCGATGGCTTCAGCATCACCTGCCGGCAGTACCTGACTGCGCTGGCGACGGCACTAGGCTTGCCCGTGCCGAGGCGCCGCCTGCCCCGAGGCCTGGTCCAGTTCCTGATGCACGCCCTCTTGCCGCCCGAGCCCGAACCGAAGGACGTGACCCGACCGTCCCACGGGCACCTCCTGCGCATGTGCGCCCTGTTCCGGGACAGCCAGCCCGACACCACCCGCATCCGGGAAGAGCTGGGCTATGCGCCACCGGTGGATTTTGCGACGGGAATCGCCGAGACGGTGGCCTGGTACCAACAGACTTTCACGGACAAGGGGACACGGTGATTCGAAAGAGCGAGGAAGCGACGGATGCTGAAGCGGCTGGCGGATTGGTTGAAGGAGCGAATCCAGGGGCGGCCGTTTGAGGCCTTCCAGATCGAGGTCACCTCGCGCTGTAACCTCCGTTGCGAGATGTGTCCCAAGCGGGCCTTGGGGGACGAATGGGTGTCCCAGGATCTCCCGTGGGACGCCTTCCAGCGCATCGCGACCACCTTCGGCCAGAGCCGACACATCCATCTGCAGGGATGGGGGGAGCCCCTGCTGCATTCCCGTCTCTTCGACATGATCCGCCTGGCCAAGGAGAGGGGGTGCCGGGTCGGCCTCACCACCAATGGAACCCTCCTGGACCGCGCCAAGAGCGTGGGGCTTCTGGACGCGGGACTGGACCTCATGGCGGTATCCATCGCGGGGGCCACGCGAGAGACGCACGAGCGCATCCGGGTGGGGTCCGACCTTTCGACAATCCTGGAGAATGTCCAGGGGATTCTCAGCCTCCGGGCCAGCCGGAAGCGCAAGACGCCGAAACTGGAGCTGTCCTATCTCATGACCAAGACCAACATGGCGGAGCTGCTGAAAACGGTGGAGCTGGCCGCAGCCCTTGGGGTGGACGAACTGTATGCCATCAATCTGGACTACGTGGTCACGCCCGAACACGAGGAGCTCAAGGTCTTCGACTGCCCCGGGTTCCGGCAGACCTACAGCGGGATTCTGGATGCCGCCCGGGAGACAGCGCGGCGGAACGGTCTCACCTTCCGGGCCTACCCCCTGGAATCCGAGGAAGTCGCCGTCTGCGAGGAGAACCCGCTCAGGATTCTCTTCGTCTCTGCTGACGGTTGGGTTTCGCCCTGCACCTACATGGGCTTGGCAGGACGGACCGACATCCCGCGCCGTTTCCAGGGCCGGTCGGCCAGCGTCAGGCGTCTGCGGTTCGGTAACGTCCTCGACCAGGGCCTCCTGGACATCTGGAACAGCCCTGCTTATCGGACCTTCCGCCAGGAGTTCGAAACCCGGCGCCTGGAGTTGGGGGCGCGGGCCCTCCTCGTGGTGAGTGGCGGAGAGCAGTTCTCGGATATGGAGATGCCACCGGCGCCCGCGCCCTGCCGCACGTGTTACAAGCTCTACGGCCTCTGACGCTCTCCTGCGTTCGCGTTACCGGACGGTAACCCCGCCTTGCGGGGTGTTCCCGGCCGGTAACGTCTCTCTCCTCCCCACTGCTCTTTCCTCACGTCTAACTGCTCGATTCCTCCCGATCTTGCGAGCACGGCAAGGGGGCGGGTCCGCGGCAGGTTCCTTGCTATTGCTGGGGGCGGGAAGGAGTGTGCGCGGGCGAACGAGTGTCTTCATAGAGGAGGGATCGACATGCCTGTGGAAAAGGGAAAGAAGACAGAAGGTGTATGGTCGGACCTCATCAAAAAGGAGGACTGGCTCGCGGTCTGGTTGGGCTTCCTGATCATTGCCCTGATTCTTCTGGGCGTCCAGGTCAGGCTGCCGGGGTTCAGGTGGACCACGGATGGTGAGTTCAGCTCCGCCGCGGCCACGATGACACCAGTGGTGGACGATGTCGTGAAGGGGGCCGGGGAGAAGCAGGAGGCCGATGTGCTTGCGGCGGCCACGGCCCTCAAGACGGCCATGGGAACCGGAGATCGGAAGGCCATCGGGGATGCGGCCAAGACGCTCGGCGACGTGGGCAAGACGGCGAAGGATTCTGCCCTCAAGTCCCAGTCAGGCACCATTGCCAAGGAACTCGTGGCGCCGGCGGGCCAGCTAACGGGGAAGGTGTTCTCGGGGGAGAATATCTGGCGGTCGATCACCATCGGGATCGGCTACCTGGTCCTGGCCACGATCGGCATCGCCCTGATGGGCGCCCCGGTGGGCAAATTCATCGTGGGCTTCCCCGTGGTGTACATCCTGGCCTGGCTCTCCATGTTCCTCGCCGGCAATTACACGGTGACCTACTGGGGGCTGGAGTTCGTCCTGTGGGCGCTGTTCCTGGGCCTTTTCATCAGCAACGTCCTGGGAGTGCCCGGCTGGCTGAAAGAGGGGGTCCGGACCGAGTACTACATCAAGACCGGATTGGTGATCCTGGGGGCCGGAATCCTCTTCGGCGAGATCCTGCAGGCGGGCGCCTACGGGATCGTCCAGGCCCTCCTAGTCGTGAGCGTGGTGTGGTACGTCTGCTGGTGGCTGGCGAAGAAACTCCAGGTGGATGACGACTTCGCCGCCATCCTGGCAACCGGCGTCTCCATCTGCGGCGTGTCCGCCGCCATCGCGGCCTGCGGGGCGATCCAGGGTGACAAGAAGAAGCTCAGCTACGTCACCTCCATCGTCCTGGTGTGCGCCGTGCCCATGATGGTCCTGATGCCCTGGATCGTGAGGGCCTTCGGGATCCCGGACGTGGTCGGCGGGGCCTGGCTGGGCGGCACGCTGGACACCAGCGGCTCGGTGGTGGCGGCGGGCGCCCTGATCAGCGATGCCGCCATGAAGACGGGTGTCATCGTGAAGTTCTCCCAGAATGTCCTGATCGGGGTGGCGGCCTTCATCCTGGCGGTCGTCTGGTCCTTCAAGGCGGGCGCGCTGACCGGAGAACGGCCGAGCCCCAAGGTCATCTGGGAGCGCTTCCCGAAGTTCGTCCTGGGCTTCCTGGTGGCCTCGATCGTCTTCTCCTTCTTCCTGAGCACGGCGACGGTCAAGGCTGTCGGGGGGACCTTGGGCGGCCTCCGGACGGTATGGTTCGCGCTAGCTTTCGTCTGCATCGGCCTGGACACCAAGTTCACTGAGCTGGCGGGGATGGAGGGCGGCCGGCCGGCCGCGGCCTTCCTGGTGGCTCAGGCCTTCAACGTCATCTGGACGTTGATCCT
The DNA here is from genome assembly GCA_016202425.1 of Chloroflexota bacterium. Classification (GTDB taxonomy): domain Bacteria; phylum Chloroflexota; class Dehalococcoidia; order Lucifugimonadales; family JACQOS01; genus JACQOS01. The sequence goes on along the minus strand of JACQOS010000087.1, from coordinate 15,085 downwards.
GGCGTACCTGCTCTTCGGCGGCGTTCTCTTCGCGGCGCCGGTGATCAAGTAGTCCTTGGCCGGAAGGAGCTATTCGCCACGGAGGCGCGGAGTCAGTCCGGGCCTCCGTGGCGCAATGGCGTCAACGGTCACCATCGTGATCAGCCACCCGCCGCCTTCCACCCGAGTCAGTGTTTTTGCACGACCAGGTTCATCGAACCCATCCCGGCCCGGAGGCGCGTGGCGGTAGTCGAACATTGAGCCATGTGAGGCGCGGCGTCTCTCCGAGGGCTTCCGAAGTGGGACGAATGGCGCACGCCCTAAACCCTCTCTCTCCCCTGGTCGAGGACCGGTCACTCGGGAAGGTGCGGGAACAGGCCGAGCGGGAGTATATCATCTCCGTGCTTCAGCTCACGGAGGGCAATCGGGGTCAGGCGGCCCGGATCCTGGGGATCAGCCGGAAGACGCTGTGGAAGAAGCTGAAGCGTCTCGGGGTCTCCTGGCCACCCGATGCTACCGGAAGGTAACACGCTCCGCCCACCTGTTACCTTTCGGTAACGTCGGATGTTCGGGTTCTCCACCTCGGGAGTCCGTTCCGTAAGCCTTTGCGGGGATCCGCGAACTGGCAAAGTCCTTGCTCGCGATCCGGAGGGGGAGAGGAGCACCTCGACCGTCCACTGAGAGGGGGAGTCACCGGAAAGGAGAGCCCGCGCGTGCCCGTCGTCGTCAAGAAGGTCCGGAGGCTTGGGGCAGGAGTGGCCGGGCCGCCGGGGGTGCGGGTCACCTCGCCGCTCAGGCCCCTATTTGTCCTCAAGACGCCGCCCTGCTCGGATGCCTGTCCGAACCACACGGACATCCGGGCCATCCTCACCACCATCGCCCAGGCGGAGACCCACGGCAAGTCCTATGACCAGGCCTTTGAGGAGGCGTTCTCCCTCATTACGGAGAAGAACCCGCTGCCGGCGGTCTGCGGTCGTGTGTGTCCCCACCTGTGTGAGACGGCGTGCAACCGGGCGCACCTGGATGGCCCGGCGTCCATCAACTGCCTGGAGCGGTTCGTGGGGGATTTCGCCCTGGAGAAAGGCCTTCCGTTGAAACGGCTGACGGAGGAACGGTACGCCGAAAAGATCGCGGTGATCGGGTCGGGGCCCGCGGGCCTCTCCTGCGCGTACCAATTGGCCCGGCGGGGATATCCGGTGACAGTGTTCGAGGCGTTCCCCAAGGCGGGGGGCATGTTGCGCTACGGCATACCCACCTATCGGCTGCCGCGCAATGTCCTGGACGCGGAGATCGATCGGATCCTGTCGCTGGGTGTCGAGCTTCGCGGCGGCATGGCGGTGGGGAAGGAGGTGCCCTACGAGGAGCTTCGAAGCAACTCTGCCGCCATCTTCGTCGGCATGGGCGCCCACAAGGGGATGCGCCTGGGGGTGCCGGGCGAGGATGCCACCAACGTCCTGTCGGGCGTCGAGTTCCTCCACCGGGTGAATGCCGGCGAAGGGCTGGACGTGGGCGACACGCTGGTGGTGGTCGGCGGCGGCGATACGGCCGTGGACGCGGCCCGCGTGGCGGCCCGCCTCGGGGCCAAGACCACGATCCTGTACCGCCGGACCATCCAGGAGATGCCGGCCATCAAGCAGGAGGTGGAAGAGGCGGAGCGGGAGGGTATCGAAATCAAATTCCTGGCCGCGCCCAAGGAGGTGGTGACCCAAAACGGCCGGGCCTCGGGGCTGACCTGCCTTCGCATGGAGCTGGGAGAGCCCGACGCCAGCGGCCGCCGCCGCCCCGTGCCCATCGCCGGTTCGGAGTTCTTCGTCGGGGCCAGCACCATCATCGCCGCCATCAGTCAGGAGCCGGATTTCACCGGCCTGGAGTCCTTCCGGGGCGAACGCGGCGGGACCCCGGTGGACGCGCACGGGGAGACCACGGTGGCCGGCACCTTTGCGGGTGGGGACATCCTGGAACTGGGGATCGTCACCACCGCCATCTTCCACGGCCGCCGCGCCGCCGAGACCATCCATGCCCGGCTGCGGGGCATCCCGCCGGGGGGCGCCCCCCCACCGCCTGTCATCACGCATGACAAGATGCGACTGGACCTTTACCCCAAGCACCCTCGGATGGACATGGCAACGGTCCCGGTGGCCGAGCGGTTCCGGGATCCGGATCGCGAGGTCAACCTGGGCCTCACGCGGGAGCAGGTGATCGAGGAGGCCAAGCGCTGCATGAGCTGCGGCCTCTGCTTCCAGTGTGACAACTGCTGGAAATACTGCCAGGACCAGGCGGTGATCAAGCCCTTCGAGAAGGGCCAGCCGTACCGGTTCAAGCTGGAGTTCTGCCAGGGATGCAAGAAGTGTGCGGAGGAGTGTCCCTGCGGGTACATCGAAATGCGGTAGCCCCAATGACGATGGAGGGACGTTCGCCATGGCGGATGAGAAGCAGACCCCAACGACACCAAATCTGGACGAGCTAGAGAGAGGGCCGTGGCCCAGTTTCGTGCGGGAGATCAAGAAGGCCGCCGAGAAAAGCCCCATGAGCCGAGGTCTCCTCGGCGTCCTGGAACGCTCCTACACCGACAAGATCGGGCACTGGAAGCACGGCGGCATCGTGGGGGTGCGGGGGTACGGCGGCGGGGTGATCGGCCGCTACTCCGACCTGCCCGAGGAGTTCCCCGAGGTTGCCCACTTCCACACCATCCGGGTCAACCAGCCGGCCGGCTGGTTCTACACCTCGGATGCCCTGCGATCCATCTGCGACCTGTGGGAGCGGCGCGGCTCCGGCCTCACCAACCTCCACGGCTCCACGGGGGACATCATCCTCCTGGGGACCCGAACGGAGGAACTGGAGCCCACGTTCTCCGAGCTCACGCAGGCCGGATTCGACCTGGGGGGGTCAGGCTCCGACATCCGGACGCCGAGCTGCTGCGTGGGGCCGGCCCGGTGCGAGTGGGCCTGCTACGACACGCTGAATCTCACCTATGACCTCACCATGCACTACCAGGACGAGATCCACCGGCCGGCCTTCCCCTACAAGTTCAAGATCAAGGCGGCCGGGTGCCCCAACGACTGCGTGGCCTCCATTGCCCGGGCCGACCTCAGCATCATCGGCACGTGGCGGGGGCCCATCCAGGTGGATCAGGCGGCGGTCAAGGCGTACACGAAGAACGGGATCGACATCCAGGCGGACGTGGTGGACCGCTGCCCCAGCAAGTGCATGGCCTGGGACGGGAAGGCACTCACGATCGCCAACGAGTGGTGCGTCAAGTGCATGCACTGCATCAACGTGATGACCAAGGCGTTACGCCCGGGACCGGAGCGGGGGGCCGCCATCCTCGTCGGCGCCAAGGCACCCATCGTGCAGGGGGCCATGCTCTCGTCGGTCCTGGTGCCCTTCATGAAGCTGGAGCCGCCCTACACCGCCCTCAAGGACCTGGTGGGGAAGATGCTGGAGCTCTGGGCCGAAGAGGGCAAGAGCCGCGAGCGGATCGGGGAGTTCATCCAGCGGGTGGGCCTGGGGAACTTCCTGGAGGCCATCGGGATGGAGCCGCGGCCCGAGATGGTGGCCCATCCCCGGGAGAACCCGTACGTCTTCTACGAGGAGTACCTGGAAGAGGAACCGGCCGAGGCGAAGGCCTGACGACTGAAGCCATCGGCGATCCGCCGTCAGCGCTCAGCCCTCAGCCCGGGTGGAGGGGACGCTGAGAGCCGACTGCTGATGGCTGAGAGCTAGGAGAAGGAGAATCCAGCCATGGCTGAGACCGTTGCCGAGCGCAAGACCGACATCGGACCCCCCCACTACCAGAAATTTCTGCCACCCATCGTGAAGCAGAACTACGGGAAGTGGCGGTACCACGAGATCTTGAAGCCCGGGGTCATGGTGCACGTGGCGGAGTCCGGCGACAAGCTGTACACCGTGCGGGCCGGGTCGCCGCGCCTGCTCAGCATCCAGAGCATCCGCGAGTTCTGCGACTTGGCGGACACGTACAGTGGCGGCCACCTGCGCTTCACCAGCCGGAACAACATCGAGTTCCTGCTCACCGATCCCGGCAAGATCGAGGCCCTGATCGCCGATCTCACGGCCCGGGGCTTCCCTGTCGGCGGGACCGCCAACGCCATCTCCGCCATGGTCCATACCCAGGGGTGGATCCACTGCCACTCGGCGGCCACCGACGCCTCGGGCATCGTGAAGGCCGTGATGGACGAACTGGTGGAGTACTTCACGACCATGCAGCTCCCGGCGAAGCTCCGCCTGGCCCTGGCCTGCTGCCTGAACATGTGCGGGGCGGTGCACTGCTCGGACATCGCCATCCTGGGCATCCACCGTCGGCCGCCCAAGATTGATCACACGCGGCTTCCCAAGATCTGCGAGATCCCCAGCGTGGTGGCCTCCTGCCCCACGGCCGCCATCCGGCCCAAACGGATCAACGGCAAGGAGACGGTGGAGGTCCTGGAGGAACGCTGCATGTTCTGCGGCAACTGTTACACGGTCTGCCCCGCCCTGCCCCTGAGCAACGCGTTGAACGACGGGGTCTCGATCTGGGTGGGCGGAAAGGTCAGCCACGCCCGGACCGCACCGACCTTCTCCAAACTGGCGATCCCCTACCTCCCCAACAATCCGCCCCGCTGGCCCGAGGTGGTCGAGGCGGTGAAGCACCTGGTGGAGGTCTGGGCGGCGGATGCCAGGAAGTACGAGCGGATGGGCGAGTGGATCCAGCGCATCGGCTGGCCCCGCTTCTTCCAGAAGACCGGGATCCCGTTCACCAAGCAGCACATTGACGACTTCCGGTACGCCGGGCTGACCTACCAGCGTTCCGTGCACATCAGGTCGTGAGGAGTCTGAGATGGCGGAGGCCGTAACGGTCGAGGCAGTGGCCGAGGCGATGTACCAGATGGTGAAGGACGCCGCCGGCGTCAAGAAGTTGAAGCCCACCGACCTCACCAAGGCGATGGTGGAGCACTTCGGGTCGGAGCGGTGCAGCAAGGACCTCTGCAAGGAGGCGCTGCGGCGGCTGATGGACTCCGGCCGCTGCGTGTACACCTACTACGGGGGAAGCTTCGTCGAGCTCCCCCCCCAAGAGGGGGCCGCCGCCTGACTCCCCTCGCCCTCTGCCCCTCACCTGGCTCCTCTCCCCCGAGCGGGGAGAGGTAGGGGGGGGGTGAAACGGAGAACTTGCTCCATGACCAGTCAACCGGAAAAGTTCGCCGCCCTGTGTCCGCGGATCATGATCTGCGGCCTCCGGGGAAGCACGGGCAAGACGCTGGTCGCCCTCGGGTTGATCAGCGCCTGGCAGGCCCGCGGCGTCTCCGTCGCGCCCTTCAAGAAGGGACCGGACTACATCGATGCCGCCTGGCACACCCGGGCGGGGATCCGCCCCTGCCGGAACCTGGACAGCTACCTGATGACCGCGGAGACGATCCGTGGCTCCGTGGGTCAGCACGGCCGGAGCGCGGACCTCACGTTGATCGAAGGGAACCACGGCCTCTTCGATGGGGTGGGCGCCGAGGCCACGGCCAGCTCGGCCGAGCTGGCCAAGCTGCTGCACTTGCCGGTGATCCTCCTGGTGGACTGCACCAAGACCACCCGCACCGTGGCGGCCATGGTGCTGGGATGCCAGCACATGGATCCGGAGCTGCGGCTGGCCGCGGTCCTCCTCAATCGCGTGGCCACCCCGCGCCAGCAGAAGGCGGTGCGGACTGCCGTGGAGGAGATCTGCGGGCTCCCCGTGCTGGGCAGCATCCCGCGGCTGCCGGACCTCGCATTTCCGGAGCGGCACCTGGGGCTGCTCACGCCGGCCGAGCATCCGGAGGTGGCGGGGCCGATCACCATCGCCCGCCAGGCCGTTGAAGCGCATGTGAATCTGGATAGGATCCGGGCCCTGGCGGAGAGCGCGCCGCCCCTCACGTGGACAACGCCTGACGCCCCCGAGATCCCGGTCGGCCCCGCCGGTCCGCCGGGTACCCACGGCAGTGCCGTGGGTGCCGGATTCCTTCGGAGAGGCGGGGTGCGCGTCGGCGTGGTGCGGGACAGCGCATTCACTTTTTACTACCCGGAGAACCTGGAGGCCCTGGCGTGCTTGGGAGCAGAGGTGGTGGAGGTCAATGCCCTCACCGACCCCGACCTCCCGCCCCTGGACGCGCTCTACATCGGCGGGGGCTACCCCGAAACTCACGCCGCGGCCCTGGCGGCCAATGGCGCGTTTCGCGCCAGCGTGCGGCGGGAGATCGAGGCGGGCCTGCCCGTGATCGCCGAGTGCGGCGGCCTCATCTACCTGGCGGAGGCCATGGTGATGGATGGGGTTGCGTATCCCATGGTGGGCATCTTCCCCGTGACCTTCGAGCTCGGCAAGCGACCGTGGGGACACGGATACGCATCCGTCGAGGTCATGGAGGCCAATCCGTTCTTCCCGCCGGGGACGTGCCTCCGGGGCCACGAATTCCGGTATTCCTACGCGCGGTCCGCGCGGACCGAGGCCCTTCGCATGGCCTTTCGGATGCAGCGGGGCACCGGCTTTGACGGGGAGCGGGACGGCCTCACCTACAAGAACGTCCTGGCCTCGTTCTGCCACTTCCACGCGGCGGGGACCCGGGAGTGGGCCGGGGCCGTCATCCGGCAGGCGTGGCTGCACGCCGAGCGCCGGCACGTGACGACCAGAGTGGCGGGATCCTCCGGGGTCTCCGGGGATGCAGCGGCCCTCGAGCTTGCGGGGGCCACTGCCCGGGCCGCGCCGGGTTGAGCGCCCCTCACCGGGTACCCTCTGGGTGCCCTCTCCCCCCCAAAGATCATGCCTGGGGGAGAGGGAAAGTGAGATGGGGATGATGCGGGTCACTGAGGAAATCGTCCGGTAAGCCATTGATCGAAAGGGGAGAGCCGATGGGGACCGTTGTCTTGGGTGGCAAGGAATTGGAGCTTGACGAGGACGGGTTCATCCAAGCGCCGGAGCTCTGGGACGAGGAGGTGGCCAAGGGGCTGGCGAGGAACGAGGAGGGGATCCAGGAGATGACGGAGGAGCACTGGAAGGTGGTGAAGTACCTCCGCAGCTACTACCTGGAGTACAAGATCGCCCCCATGATCCGCAAGCTCTGCAAGGAGACCGGGTTCAACCTGAAGAAGATCTACGAGCTGTTCCCCAGCGGCCCGGCCAAGGGAGCCTGCAAGGTCGCGGGACTGCCGAAGCCGACGGGTTGCGTGTAGACGGGCAGCTCTGTGCGCCGGGGGATCGATTTCCGGCGGCGTCGGAGGCGGACAGTCGCCCCCCTCGAGGTCTCCGGCCCATTTCAGACAGGGGGCGCAGAATGGCGATCTGGGCGGAAGCGGGACTGTTCTTGTGGGTCGTGGGATTCGTCTATCTCCTGGTGAGCCGGGGCCTGAGGGTCAGACCCCCAAAAACCGAGTCGCTGGGTCGATGCCGCCTGCACCGGTGGTCGCGCACGGAACGGGGGTTCCTCTGCACGGCGTGCGGCTGGCGCTGCGAGGCAGGCGGCGATCCGCACAGGGACCCGTCCTTGCTGGGGCCCCCCTGAGGGGGACAGGATCTTCCGTGCCGATCTACGAGTACCGCTGCGAGAGCTGCGGGGTCGAATTTGAGCGGGTGATCCTGCGGCCCACCCGGGTGGTCTGCCCCCGCTGCCAGGGGACGCGGGTGGAGCGGCTGCTTTCGCGGTTCGCGCACTGGAGCGAGCAGGGCTTCGTGCCCTCGGTGGGAAGCGCCTGTGGGCCGTGCACGGCCAGGAGCTGCGCCGGCTGCCCCGTGAAGCGCGGAAGCGCCTGACCCCGCCCTGGGGGCGGGGGACCGGACCGGATACGGATGGGGAGAGATCCATGGAGGACCAGGGTGCCCACCCGGTAATGGAGGCTCTGGCGGCGAAGAGGAGTGCCATCATCCAGGAATGGCTGGCGCGAACGTTTCACACCTATCCCGAACACACCGCCCGCTTCCTGCTCCAAGAGACGGACCCCTTCCGGAACCCCGTCGGCTCCACCCTCACAGCGGCCTTCCCCGTCCTCATCGACGCGGTCCTGGGGGGAGCCGATGCCGCCCCCGTCACCGGGGCGCTGGACGGCATCGTTCGGATCCGCGCCGTCCAGGACTTCACCGCTGCCCAGGCGGTCGCTTTCATCTTCCTGCTGAAGCCCGTCATCCGGGACCTGCTGAAAAACGCGGGGCAGGCCGCACCGGACCGCGACGCCCTGGCCGTCCTGGAGAGACGGATCGACGAGTTGGCCCTCCTCGCCTTCGATCTCTTCATGAAATGTCGGGAGCGGCTGTACGAGATCCGGGTCCGCGAGGCCCGGCGCAGGGTCAAGATCCTGCTGAAGCGGCGCGGCGTAGAGGGAAGAAACGCGGACCCGGAGAATGGGGGGAACGGGGAGGCGAATCGCCCTATCCCCGATTCCCCGGTGCTCCGGTTCCCCGATTCGCCGACTCTGGGGTGGAAGCGGCCGTGAACGCGCTGTCCGCCTTCGTCGTGGTATTGGCACTCGCCGCGCTGGCTTTCGTCGGAGGGCAGGTCGTGATCCTGCGCCCGCTGTTCGGGGTGATCCTGCCGTGGGCAGCCATCCTCACTTTGCTCCTCGGGCTGACCCACCGGGTCATCCTGTGGGCGCGTGCGCCCGTCCCCTTCCGCATTCCCACCACCAGCGGGCAGCAGAAATCCCTGCCCTGGATCAAGGCGGGATGGCTGGAGAGTCCTTCGTCCACGCCGGGGGTCATCGCGCGCATGGCGCTCGAGGTGGGCCTGTTCCGCTCGCTCTTCCGCAACACCAAGGCGGAGCTGCGAGAGGGCCCTCGACTGGTTTTCGGTGAAGACAAGGCGCTCTGGCTGGCCGCCCTCCTCTTCCACTGGTCGCTCCTGGTGATCTTTCTTCGGCACCTGCGCTCCTTCATGGAGCCCGTGCCCGCCTTCGTGAAGGCCCTGGCGGCCCTGGACGGCTTCTTCCAGGTCGGGGCGCCGGTGCTGTACGTCACCGACATCATCATCGTGCTGGCCGTGGGGTACCTGCTGCTGCGGCGCCTGCGGAACCCGCAGGTGCGCTACATCTCCCTCTTCTTCGACTACTTCGCCCTGTTCCTGCTCCTGGGGGTCGTTATCACGGGCATCTTCATGCGATACGTCACCCGCATCGACACCGTGGCGGTCAAGCAGCTCGCCCTGGGCCTGGTGACCTTCGCGCCCACCGTTCCCAAGGAGGTGGGGTCGCTCCTCTTCGTCCATCTCTTCCTCCTGAGCGCGCTGGCGGCCTGCTTCCCCTTCAGCAAGCTGATGCACATGGGGGGGATCTTCCTGAGCCCCACGCGGACCCTGGCCAACACCAACCGCATGAAGCGGCACGTCAATCCCTGGAACTCCCCGGTCAAAGTCCACACCTACGAGGAGTGGGAGGAGGAGTTCCGGGACAAGATCACGGCGGCCGGTTTGCCGCTCGAGAGGGAATAGCCCATGGCCGAGCAGACGCCGAAGCCCGAACAGCTCCTGCAGATCGATTACCGGCCCCCGGCGAAAGACTGGCGCGACCCGACCGTCGAGTTCCGCAAGGGGGTTTTCTGCTACAGTGCCGCGCCCAAGAACCTGGAATATCTCGGACTCCCCAATCCGCGAAAGTGGCAGCCGTACGACGAGGACTGGAAGCTGCCCCCGAACTGGAAGCAGATCATCCTGGAGGGGATGCGGGACCGCCTCCAGAAGTTCCGCTCCTTCCGCCTCTTCATGGACATCTGCGTCCGCTGCGGGGCCTGCGCCGACAAGTGCCATTTCTACATCGGCTCGGGCGATCCCAAGAACATGCCGGTCCTGCGGGCCGAGCTGCTCCGGTCGGTCTACCGGCGGTACTTCACCTTGGCCGGCCGGCTGTTCCCCGCGCTGGCCGGGGCGCGCGACCTCACCCTGCAGGTGCTCAAGGAGTGGTTCTACTACTTTTACCAGTGCACGGAATGTCGCCGGTGCTCGGTCTTCTGCCCGTACGGGATCGACACGGCGGAAGTCAGCATGATCGGCCGTGAGCTGCTCACCCTGGTGGGGTGCAACATCAACTGGGTGCTGGAGCCGGTGGCGAATTCCTACCGCACGGGCAACCACCTGGGGATCCAGCCCCACGGGTTCAAGGACAGCATCGAGTTCGCCGTGGACGAGCTGGCGGAGATCACTGGGGTTCGGGTGGAGGCGCCCATCAACAAGAAGGGCGCCGAGGTCCTGCTGCTCGTGCCGTCCGCCGACTATTTCGGAACGCCCCACTACTTCACCCTCCTGGGCACGCTCATGGTCCTCCACGAGATCGGGCTGGACTACACCTTCAGCGCCTTCGCCTCCGAGGGGGGCAACTTCGGCCTCTTCACCTCCCACGAGATGATCAAGCGGATCAACGCCAAGATCTACGAGGAGGCCAAGCGGCTCAAGGTGAAGTGGATTCTCGGCGCCGAGTGCGGCCACATGTGGCGGGTCCTGCACCAGTACATGGACACCATGAACGGCCCCGCCGACTTCCTCGAAGAGCCGGTCTCCCCGATCACGGGCACCCGATTCGAGAACGCGAAATCCACCAGGACGGTCCACATCTGCGAATTTACCGCCGACCTGATTCATCACAGGAAGCTCGCGCTGGACGCCAGCCGGAACGACCACTGGACCGTGACCTTCCACGACTCCTGCAACCCATCCCGGGCCATGGGCCTCATCGAGGAACCTCGCTATATCCTCAAGAATGTGTGCAACCATTTTCACGAGATGCCCGAGAGCACCATCCGGGAGCAAACCTTCTGCTGTGGCAGCGGGTCCGGTCTCGGCACCGACGAAAACTTCGAGATGCGCATGCGGGGCGGGTTCCCCCGGGCCAATGCCGTGAAGTACGTCCGGGACAGGTTCGGGGTGAACCTGCTGGCTTGCATCTGCGCCATTGACAAGGCCACGCTGCCCGCCCTCTTGGAGTACTGGGTGCCGGGTGTGGAGGTGGCCGGTGTGCACGAGCTGGTCGGAAACGCCCTCATCATGAAGGGGGAGAAAGAGAGGGGGACCGACCTGCGCGGCGAGGCGCTCACGCCGAAGGAGGAGCTGGTCCATGCGTGACCGGGGCATCATCGTCGGGGGGCTGATCCTCTTCCTCGGCCTGATCACCTTCCCCGTCTGGTACAACGTCACCGCCGGGAGCACCGCCAAGGGACCCGAGCCGAAGCGCCCCGAGCAGGAAAAGACCTGCGTGGCACCCGTGGGGTACATGCGGACCTCCCACATGGACCTCTTGATGGACTGGCGGGACGAGGTGGTCCGCCGTCACAACCGCAAATTCACAGCCTACGACGGCAAGAGCTACACCATCGGGCTGACCCAGACCTGCATGAAGTGCCACACCAGCAAGGCCGATTTCTGCGACCGCTGCCACAACTATGCGGGCGTTGCGCCCACCTGCTGGGATTGCCACATCGATCCCAAGCTGGTCCAGAGGAGCACAGGATGAGCATGGATAGGCGAAGGTTCCTGGGCGTTGCGGGGCTCTCGGCGCTGGCGATTGCGGCGCAGTCCTCTCTGGCTGCGCTGGCACGAGGCAGACAAGGGGCAGGCGCGGCCGAGGCGCCTGCTGCCACGCGCTGGGCCATGGTCATCGACCCGAAGCAGTGCCTGAAGGACGAGGGCTGCACCGACTGCATGGCCGCCTGCGACAAGGCACACAACGTGCCCCACTTTCCTGAGTCCGCGCACGAGGTCAAGTGGATCTGGAAGGAGCACTTCGACAAGGCCTTCCCCGAGCAAGGGAGCTTGTACACGGCCGAGGCCTTCAGGGACAGACCCATCCTGGTGTTGTGCAACCACTGCGACAACCCGCCCTGCGTACGGGTCTGCCCGACCAAGGCCACCTGGAAACGGGAGGACGGTGTCGTCATGATGGACTGGCACCGGTGTATCGGCTGCAAGTACTGCATCGTGTCCTGCCCGTACGGCTCCCGGAGCTTCAACTTTTTCGATCCTCGGCCCCGCATTAAAGAGTTGAGTCCGGACTTTCCGACGCGGACCATTGGTGTCGTGGAGAAGTGCAACTTCTGCGAAGAGCGGCTGGCAAAGGGACAGCGGCCGGCGTGCGTGGAGGCGTGCCGGGAGAAGGCCCTGGTGTTCGGGAACCTCTACGACCCCGCATCGGAGGTTCGAGAGCTGCTCCGGACTCGCTACACCATCCGGCGGAAACCCGAACTCGGGACGAATCCAGAAATCTACTATCTCGTGTGAGGTGCCCCAGATGTTCATGTTCGAGAAGGCGGTGGTCGGCAGCCGGAGGTACTGGACCTGGATCGGGGCCCTCTTTGCCATCACGTTCGCGGGCTTTCTGTTTTACCTCCGGGAACATGAGGTGGGGTTGGGCATCACGGGGCTGAGCCGGGACGTGGTGTGGGGCCTCTACATCGCCCAGTTCGTCTTCCTCGTTGGGGTGGCGGCCTCGGCGGTCATGGTCCTCATGCCCTACTACCTCCATGATTGGAAGGCGTTCGGGAAGATCGTGATCCTGGGCGAATTCCTCGCCATTTCCGCCGTGACCATGGCCGGGCTATCCATCCTGGCCAACCTGGGCCAGCCCATGCGGGTGCTGAACGTCATCCTGTACCCGTCGCCCAAATCTCTCATCTTCTGGGACCTGGTGGTCTTGATCGGCTACTTGCTGCTCAACGCCCTCATCACCCTGGTCGCACTGAGCGCCGAGCGGAAGGACGTGGCTCCACCTGGATGGATCACGCCTGTCATCCTCCTGTCCATCCCGTGGGCGGTCAGCATCCACACCGTCACAGCGTTTCTGTTCAGCGGCCTTCCGGGGCGGTCCTTCTGGCTGACCGGCCTCCTGGCTCCCCGCTTCCTGGCCTCCGCCTTCGCCTCTGGGCCTGCGCTGCTCATCCTGCTGACCCTGGCCATCCGCAGGCTGACGAGCTTCGATCCCGGCCGGGAACCGATCCAGAAGCTCTCGCTGATCGTCACCTACACCATGGTCATCAACGTGTTCTTCGCGATGGTGGAGGCCTTCACCGTCTTCTACAGCCAGATCCCCGAGCACATGGCCCACTACGAGTTCCTGTTCGTGGGGCTGGAGGGACACGCCCCGCTCGCCGGCTGGATGTGGACCTCCATGATCCTGGCAGTGATTTCGCTGGTGCTGCTGATCACGCCCCGCTACCGGAACAACGAGAAGATCCTGGCGGTGGCCTGCGTGATGGTCTTCCTGTCGCTGTGGATCGACAAGGGCCTCGGCGTGATCGTGGGCGGGTTCGTGCCCTCACCGCTGGGCCACGTCACGAGTTACGTCCCGACCCTGCCGGAGATAGCCATCACGCTGGCCATCTGGGCCGTCGGCTTCTTGATGATCACTGTCTTTTGCAAGATCGCCCTGACCGTGAGGGAGGAACTGGCCGGATCTTGGCTAATGCAATGACCAATGACCAATGAACCAATGACCAACGCGTTCTTAGAACCCATGGGGATTTGGTCATTGGACATTGGTCATTCAGGCACGGAGGTCGTTGAGTGGACCGAATGACTTGGCTCCTGCTTCTCGCTGTGGGCATCCTCGTTCCCGTAGCAACTCAGGCTGCTGATCAGTGCGTGGCCTGCCACACCGATCCCGCGAAGCTTCAGGTGCTGATCCAGCCGCCGGCGGAGATCGCCCAGGAAGAGGGCGAGGGCTGAGCGGCACCCATCCCCCGGTCGGGGGAACTCTGGGAGCGGGTCCTGGTGAAGCCGGAGTTTTTGAAATCCACCCACGCCCAACCCGGCTGCAGCGGCTGCCACGCCGGGAATCCGAACGCCACCGACAAGGAGAAGGCCCACGACAAACGCGTGCGCACGCCCTCTGACGCCATGGAGAAACAGTGCGGAGGCTGCCACGCGGACGTGGTGAAGGCATACCAGACGTCCCTGCACTTCACGACCCGGGGCTACGATACGGTGATGCGGGCCAAGAGCGGGGCCAGATGGCCGGAGGTCCATCCCATCGTGCAGCAGGCCTGTCACAAGTGCCACGCCAGTTGCGGTGACTGCCACGTGCGATGGCCGGCCGCGGCCGAGGGGGGCCTCCTCAACGGGCACCTGTTCGTGAAGACGCCGCCGGCGGAATCCACCTGCAACGGCTGCCACAGCGGCCGCGTCAGCCCGGAGTACTTCGGCTGGAACGCCGGCCAGCCGGCCGACGTCCACTGGACCCAGGCCAAGATGGACTGCATGGCCTGCCACGGGGTGAAGGATCTGCATGGGGACGGGACACCGTATCCTTACCGGCTGGACCGCACGTCGCAACCGCGCTGCGTGAGCTGCCACCCGCAGGCGGCGCCGGGGAAGTCATCCCGGGAGGCGCATAACGTCCACGGGGAAAGGGTGAGTTGCAACGTGTGCCACTCGGTCAAGTACGTGAATTGCTATGGTTGCCATGTGGGGAAGGGGGCCCGGTCCGAATTGGACTTTCGCATCGGGCTGAATCAGCGGAGCGATCGCCCGTACGTGTACACCCTCGTCCGGCACTCGCCCACGACGCGCGAGATGCTGGCATCCAAGGTGGCCGACGCCTTGCCCCACTATGACGACTTCCCCACGTGGCTGCCGACGTTCCCGCACAACATCCAGCGGGTGACGCCGCAGAACAGGACCTGCAACGGCTGCCACGGAAACGCGGACCTGTTCCTTCTCAAAGACAAGCTCGACCCTCGGTATCCGAAGGCGAACGCCAACGTGGCGGTTTCCCGGGTGCCGCCTAAACGCTGACGCACCCCATCACGCTCGCGTCTTCCCCATGGCCGGAGGGGGGCAAATGAACATCCCCTCTCCCGGGGACCCGTTGCTCCTCCCGATGCAACGGGTGACGGGAGAGGGCAAGGGTGAGGGGGAGAGGAAGGAGGCAGAGCCATGAAGCGAGGTTGGTTGCTGACGGTCACGGTACTACTGGTTGGCGTGCTGGCATCGCCCGTTTGGGCCGCTGACTACGCCCGGCCGGAACTGGTCATTTCCACCGACGAACTCGCGAAGCTACTTACCGATCCCGGGGTCAAGATCCTGGATGCGCGCGGGGCCGACGACTACAAGGCCGGGCACATCCCCGGCGCGATCTCGCTGCCGTCCCCCAGGACCCAGTACGTGGAGCGGGGGGTGCCGGGTGT